>NZ_LOWC01000111.1:0-10643 GCF_001522845.1 Burkholderia sp. BDU5
GCGTGGCCCCTTTGTCGTTGACTGTTTCGCTCAACCTTGTGCCGTCGTTTAACGGCGCTTTTACACCGGCGCTAACAGCGCACGGTAGGCAATGACAACTGCGTGAGCTTCGAGCGGCTGAAGTTGCAGATTCCAGCCGATAGCGCACGGCCTCACTACGTCAAGCGGCGCGTGCGTGTGCATCGATATGTGGACGGCACGCTGGCGGTGTTTTACGGGCCACGTTGCCTGGGGCGCTATGATGCGCAAGGTGCGCTTGTCAGCGCCCCGGTTCAGTTGGCTGCCTGAGGGTCCGCCAGACAGCCGCGGGGGCGGCAAGCCGGCTTCGGGCTACGCCCTACGCCGGCTTGCCGCCCCCGCCAACATGCGGACATTTCATTTGCTACAAAACCGGACATTTCTATTTGTCCGCGACATGTTAGGATCGGCAGAATGGACAAATTGCAACCACTTGAGAATCTGCATCGGAATACGCAATGCCTCAGCGCGATCATCTTGACGTCCGAACATGTGCCCGCACACCTCTATCTTGCTGCGGTCTTCCAATAATGAATCACTATATGGCGCAGGGTCGCGCAATTCTCATCGGCACCGTTATCGGTGCATGCGTAACATATGCATTGACGAAAACTACGGCGACAAGCGGGCAGATCGACGTCTTTACGGCGGGCGTATATTTCGGTTGCCGGAATGCGTCAGAGGGTGCCGCGGTTAGTGATAGAAAACGCTGTCTTGCCCTTACGGACGACGCGCGGCGGATAGCCGGCTCGGCAGCCTACAAGAAGGCACATCCGGTACTCTGGTAGGGATAGCCTGGACCGATGCAAACGGCCTGCCACCACGATCGCGATCCTGTCAATGATTGCCTCGCTCCAAAAAGTAATCGGAGAGTGCCGTTCGGACTTCACTGCATCGTCGCTGCAACAATCTGGCCATCGAGCGCCCTGCTGTCGAACAGTCGGGGAAGAAGAGTCCCGCGCCGCTGAGAAAATCAAGGTATGAGGCAGCCCATCAACGACTTCGACCAGATTCGAAACGTCGAAGAATTCAGATGAAGCGATTCACTGTTCGCAGATCGCGCATTCACGGGCGAGGCGTATTCGCGCTGCGGTCTATTAAGGCGGGCGAACTGCTGCTCGAGTACAAAGGCAAAGTTATCACGTGGCGAACTGCCGTCCGGGCGCACCGTCGCAACGGACTGGCAGGACATACCTTCTACTTCGGGCTTTCCAACGGCAACGTCATCGACGGTAGCAATGGGGGCAACAGCGCACGTTGGCTCAACCATGCGTGTGAGCCAACCTGCGTCGCCGTCGAGTCGAAGAATCGCATCTTCATCGAGGTGGTTCGGGACATCGCCCCCGGCGAGGAACTCTTCATCGACTATGGCCTTGAAGTTGCTCGGAAGACCGCGGAACTGGAGAAGCGCGAATATGCTTGCCGATGCGGGCACTCGGGATGTCGAGGCACGATGTTGGCATCGATCTAATGCGCCACCGCCAGATATCGAACCAGATTCAACCGTTTCGCAACGCGATGCCCGGCCACTTTCCGGCGTCGTGCAACTCGACGACGAGTTCGGATACACATCTTCGCACCGCTAATGCTGCCGGACTCGTTGGTAGAGTGTTCGACCAACACAAGCTCGCAGGCCGACTAATCTGCGGGTTGATGATCTTTCTAGCTGGCGGCCGGTACTCGGATTCCCGCGCCGACAACACGGATGCTGGGATGATCGCGTACGCCTCGCCTGTACGGGCAATCTCAATGAGCGTCGGCAACGAATCGATATCCGCTGCGACGTTCAAGTCGACCTCAGCTTGCGCAAACGTCCGTTCGATCAGCAACCGGAGTCCATGAGGGGAACTCGGCGCAACGATCGGGAGGTTCGCCAACTGCGACAACGAACACGTATCACCTTCGTCGCCCGGCAGCCCATGCCCCACAACATAAAGGTTCTCATCGAAGAGCGGAGATAGCGACATGCCGGCACTTTCAGACTCCCGAAACAGGACGGCCAAGTCGAGCCGTCCGTTCAGCAGCAATTCGCTGATGTATCCGCTCAGACTCTCGAACATCTGCAGACGAATGCCCGGATAGCGCTGCCGCAAGCGCTTAAAAAGCGGTACACCCAGGATGGCGGTGATCGTGGTCGGGAAACCGACGGAAACCGGCCCGGACTCAGCGCTACCCCCTTCCTTGACGTCACGCCGGATGTGCTCGATCTGCCGGAGAACGTTCCTGGCATGACGATATAGCGTCATGCCGGCATCGGTTGGCCTGATGCCTTGCGCGCTCCGTTGTAGAAATTGCGTCCCCAGTTCCTCTTCTAGCGCTCGGAGCT
Source organism: Burkholderia sp. BDU5 (assembly GCF_001522845.1). Lineage (NCBI taxonomy): Bacteria > Pseudomonadati > Pseudomonadota > Betaproteobacteria > Burkholderiales > Burkholderiaceae > Burkholderia > Burkholderia sp. BDU5. Next base: position 2,345 of record NZ_LOWC01000111.1, read on the forward strand.
GCTGGCTTAGTGACGGCTGAGCGACCGCGAGAATATATGCGGCCTTGGAGAAACTGCCGCTATCCACGATAGCGACGAAGTTTCGCAACTGTTTGAGGTCCATAAGTGTGACGCCAGACACCAATCTCAACCCGCCCGTTGGTACCCGCCAACTGGCCGAACCTGATTGGTCATTTACGAAACGTGAACAAATTATAAAATTAATTGGTTACATTAATCAATCACCAAGGGGGATATTGATTTCTACTATACCCCCATTCAATAACAGTATTTCCGCCAGATCACCCGCACAGCATATTATGCACGAACAATAACCTGGTCTGGGAATAACAATGAACGAAGTTACGAGAACCCGAGGAACCTATGTCCAGCAACCAACAGCGACGACAAACGAATTCAACCGTCGTTCGTGGTGGCGTTGGCTTGGGAGTCCGTGGCACAAGCTTATGACGGTGCGAATTGGAATCATTCCTCTACCCATTCACATAACGCTTGCGCTCGCTTTGTTTGCATTCGCGGCAACTGGAAGGATGTCGGCCGAACTCCCGCCGATGATCGCGCTTTTGGCTGTCTGTGGCTTTACATGCTTCGAACTTGGAAGCCGCATTCCTGTATTCCGCAATATCGGCGGACCGGTTATCTTAACGACGATCTTGCCCTCATATTTGGTTTTCTCGAAGGTCTTGCCACTGACCGTGGTGAATCCAATTACCGATTTCTGGAAGACCACGAATATTCTCTACCTGTTCATTGCGTGCATCATCGTCGGAAGCATCTTGAGCATGGACAGGAGGGTTTTAATCGCGGGCTTCGTGAGGATCTTCGCACCTCTCGCAGCGGGATCAATCGTCGCCATCATCGTTGGGGGAGCGGTAGGTACTCTGCTCGGTATGGACCCGTTCCATACCGTTTTCTTTGTCGTGATTCCCGTGATGGCTGGTGGGGTAGGGGAAGGAATCATCCCCCTCACTTTGGGTTACTCCGCGTTGCTGCATCGCCCGGCAGGCGAGTTGCTCGCCCAGGCATTGCCGGCCGTAATGCTCGGCAATATCTGCGCGATCGTATTTTCGGGGCTCCTTGACTCACTCGGCAAGCGACATCCCACGCTGACAGGTAATGGACAGTTGATGAGAACTGGCGACGACGCGTTCGCCGCAGTGAGCGCAGAGCATGGCGAAAGCGGGAACATCGCTGAGGTCGCTGCCGCGGGCTTGGCCGCCGTGTGCTTGTACTTCCTGGGGGGGCTCTCGCAAAGTGCTTTCGGCTTACCTGGCCCCGTCGTGATGTTGATGCTCGCGGTTGTCGCGAAGATGGGACATGTGTTTGCCCCGTCGGTCGAGCGGGGGGCGGGCTTCGTCTACCAGTTTTTCGCTAAGGTCGTCACGTATCCGCTTCTCTTCGCCATCGGCGTCGTCATCACGCCGTGGCAGAAGATCGTCGATTCGTTCAACGCTCCAACGATTGTGACGATCATTGCGACGGTCGCCTCACTGATGGTCGTCGGGTTCATTGTTGGGCGTCGCATGGGCATGTTCCCGGTCGACGTCGCAATCGTCACTGGAACGCATAGCGGGATGGGCGGCACTGGAGACGTCGCGATACTTAGCGCAGCGAATCGAATGCGGCTGATGCCGTTTGCTCAAATCGCGACTCGCATTGGTGGTGCGATCACGATCACGATCAGCCTTCTCGTTCTCGCGCAGATTGTCTGATACGGAGAAACAATTGCTGGAGAATACAGAAACGCAACCGCTTGAAGGGATTACCGTGATAGCGCTCGAGCATGCGATTGCCGCACCATTTTGTACGCGTCAACTAGCGGATCTCGGTGCGCGCGTGATCAAGGTCGAAAGACCCCGCGTTGGCGATTTTGCCAGGGAATACGACGAGCGCGTGCTGGGCATGTCCTCAAGCTTCGTCTGGGCTAACCGGTCCAAGGAGAGCGTGACGCTCGACTTGAAGCAGCCCAGTGCGCGAGAGGCGCTCATGCGTCTGCTCGCGTGCGCCGACGTCTTCATCCAGAATCTAGCTCCTGGAGCAGCTGATCGCCTCGGTCTCGACTATGGCTCTCTGAGCGCCAACTTTCCAACCCTCATCGTCTGCGAGATCTCGGGCTATGGTCCCGACGGACCCTATCGCGATAACAAGGCGTACGACTTGTTGATACAGAGCGAGGCCGGTCTACTGTCGATTACAGGCACGCCGGATTCGCCAGCGAAGGCAGGGTGTTCGATCGCTGACATTGCCGCTGGGATGTACGCATACACGAACATCCTTTCGGCGCTGCTAAAACGTCAGCGAACGGGATACGGGTGCAGTATCGATATTTCGATGCTCGAATCAATGGTCGAGTGGATGGGTTTTCCGATGTACTACGCCATCGATGGCCAGTCTCCGCCCTTGAGATCGGGTGCCGCCCACGCGACGATCTTCCCGTATGGCCCGTTCGCGACTGGAGACGGTAAAACAGTCATGCTGGGACTACAAAATGAACGCGAATGGAAAACATTCTGCAGCGATGTACTAGGGCTCCCGCTCCTTGCCGTCGATCCTAGATTCGCATCCAACCCGCAACGCATTGCGCAGCGTGAAGACCTGGAAGCCATGATTAGAGAAATCTTTGGGGCCTTGACCTCGGAAGAACTGACCTGTCGTTTGGACGCCGCAGGCATCGCGAAAGCACATCTGAACGACATGCAGGACGTATGGGCCCATCCCCAACTTGCCGCTCGAAATCGCTGGACAACGGTATTGACCGAGAGGGGCCCTGTACCGGCGCTCTTGCCACCCGGCGCTGACGCTTCCAAACCGCCTGAACTGCGCGCGGTGCCCGCGCTTGGCGAACATACCGATTCTATCTTGGAAGAACTCGGCTTCACTGACGATCAGATCCAAGAAATGCGCGCAACTGATGCAATTTGATGGGAAGAAGGAGAGAGGCATGCTGTTCCGATCCTGGCTGTTTGTTCCCGGGAATAGGCCTGATCGCTTCGCGAAGGCGGTGCGCTCGGGCGCTGACGTCGTGGTAATCGATTTGGAAGACGCTGTTCCAGCCGATCAAAAAGGAAACAGCACGGGAGAAGGTCCAACGGTGGATATCGCATACGAACCACGCGCTCTATGTTCGAATCAACGCCGACAGCACCCCTTGGTTTAACGAGGACATGATGGCGTTTGCAGTCAATGAACGAGTCACAGGCTTTGTTATTCCCAAAGTGGAGGGCGGAGAGACGATTCGTCGAGTAGTCGAGATTGCGCATCCAACGCTGAGGATCGTACCGATTATCGAGACCGCTCGTGCCTTCACATCATTGAATGAGATCGCACGTGCGCCCAGAGTAGAGCGACTGATGTTCGGGACTATCGATTTTCAGCTCGATCTCGGGATCGAGGGCGATGGAGATGAACTACTTTACTTCCGTTCGGGACTCGTTCTCGCCTCCCGAATCGCAGGAATCGCTCCGCCCATCGATGGGGTCGTGACAGCGATCGACGATGCCGATACGCTGGATCACGACACCCGGCGTGCGCGCTGCCTGGGATTCGGAGGGAAAGCATGCATACATCCAGGCCAGGTACGCGGTGTACATACGGCGTTCGCCTATTCCCATGCTGAAAAGGAATGGGCGCACCGAGTAGTAGGCGCGGCGCGGGCAAGTGGCGGCGAAGCAGTCTCGGTCGATGGGAAGATGATTGACAAACCGATTGTCCTCAGGGCGCTCGAAATTGTCGCATCGGCCGATCAATAGCCCATGCCACCAACTCGGTCGCGGGGATCGATTCTCCTACGCCCCAAAAAAGGCAAATTCACCAGTCTCAGATCACCGCCTGATTCTGTCTGGCTTACCTCGGAACGGTGGGTTCGCGACCATTGAATTTCCAGTCGCCTTGATATTCGAATGTTCTGTCGATTGATGCTGCGATGCCTGCAGGGTAAAAATTAGCGATAGAACATGACTCGGCGTCGAAAATTATTATAGGAGTTCTATATGACAAAATTCGAAGATCTAAAAGCAAAACTACAGATTCTCGCTCAGGAGGCCGAGGAGGCTCGCCAGCGAGAACTTGGCACTGCCCTGTCGCTAGTCCGCGACGTCGTCAAAACGTACGGCATCTTTCCCGAGCAAATCAATCCGGCATGGAGCGCAAGCGCTGGAACGAGACGTAAAGAGCCTCCTTCTCCGAAATATCGCAATCCAGTCACCGGACAGACGTGGTGCGGTCGAGGGCGAACCCCAAAATGGATGGCGGGCTACGCGCGTGAGGACTTTCTCATCGTGCCAACAGCACAATAGCACACCAACGTCATGGACTATCATTCGAAGTGGTCAATAAGGCGTACCGCCAGCGCAGCTTGCCACTTTCACCGGCGAACGGAAAATGCCATCGATCGAGATCGATGCTTAAGCGGCCCTTCATCGTATCTCACCATGCGTTCTCGTCGAACTCGATTCGCTCACTCACTTGCGAAAAGCTGCCAAATATCCCCTCGCAGCTATGCTCGATCGACGTTGCTTCCCCAAAAAGCACGAATTGCGGCAATGCCGTACGCGCCCGCGTTGCGAGCTTCAGCTAAGCTGTCGACGGACATACCCCCTAACGCATAGATCGGCACCGATGTCAGCGTTGCAAGCTCTCGAAAACGTGGCCAACCCAGCGGCTTTGCAGTCGTATGCGTTGCAGTCGGCAAAACCGGCGAGATGGTGATCAGATCGACCCCTATTGAATCTGCATGCCTCACCTGATCCTCGTCGTGGCATGCGGCCGAAACCAGCAATCCGGCTGGCAAAGGTCTAGTCGAGCACGCCATCAGACGAGTGCTGGTGAGATGGACGCCATCTGTATGCAAGCTCAGCGCCACTTCAGGTGCAGCATTCGCGAGCAGTCGTGCACTGTATCTTCGGCAACAAGCCAAGGCATGTTCCGTCAACCGTGCGTAATACGACGCAGTTACAGCTTTCGCGCGTAGCTGTACAAGACCGATGCCGGCCTTCAATGTTCGCTCCAGAGCCACGAGGTAGTCGCTCAACGCCTCGTCACCCGGAGGTTCCGGCGTGATCAGATACTCTAATGGCAAGTTAGCTGATTTATTCACAATAATTTTGAAGTTACGATGAATGATGCGTCTAATCATGCGGAATTCGGCGTTCTATATTCAAATCGCGTTTTACTTGGAGGGGAAATTTTGTAGATGGCGGCTGCAGCCAACATCCCCATTAAAAATATATAAATTGCAGGCGCGATATTCAAGTTAGTTAATTCAATCAGGTAAGCGCAGAAAACAGGGGATGTTCCACCAAAAATCGCGGTGGCAAATGAATAGGTAACGACCATTCCCAAGCTCCCCCAATTTTCCTTGAATAGATCTGGCAATACGACGAAAATCACCCCAACGACACATCCGGCCAATATCGCGAGGGCAGCTTGAGTGGACAATAGTACGAACATACCTCCGTATTGCATTATCGCAAATAATGGATAAACGGATATTGTTATTGTCATAGTTCCGAGTAGTGCGATATTTCTAGCACAAAAATAACGCTCGGCATAGCCGGCGCAAGTCATCGATATCGCGAATATTATCAGGGCCGCAATGTTGGACAATCGCGCATCAAAAATCTCCTGCCCGAGATAGACGTGCAAATAATGTGGCATCCATACAAAAATCGTATATATAACTATTTCCATAAATGCAACGACGGCGAGCGACTGAAGTAGTGGGAGAGCTGGCTTGGCTCTCAATTTCCCAGAATCCGCCACAACCTCACTCCTATTAATTGTCAATCTTAATAAATATATTGAAATCGACAATGGCACGCAAAGCAAAAACGGCCAGCGCCACGGCTCGTTAAGGTAGCTCGGATTTTCATATTTAATTAGATGATCGATGGCAAGCTTAATGTGCGGCAGCGAAAATACAGCCCCGGAAGCTAATAGCATTCCGACAAATCCGCTCGCCACAGTTAAGGCGCAATAGAGACCGCGATTCTTCCTGTCTGCATTGAGCGATACGAAATATCCACTTAATGGCATTTCTCCGCCTGCGCAGAATCCTTGAGTTATTTTCAGAATCAGCAGCAAGAAAGTTGCGAAATAGCCTGCTTTTTGATAAGTAGGGAGGAACGCGATCAGTGAGGCTGGCACTGCCATTCCTATCATGCTGATTCTTAGTGAAGCCCCTGTCCCGTATCGAACTCCTAAAATACCAAAAAGTATGCTGCCGATCGGTCGCGCAAGATAGCTACTAGCGAACACTGAGAAGCTTGAAATTAGGGCTGTTTTTTTCGTTTGCATCGGGGAAGAAAAGCCTACCTATCTCTAGCGCCATGAACGCCGTGAGTGAGAACTCATACCATTCAAAAAGATTTGCGGTAAGCGCAATCTTTAGAGTTTGGTCAGATTTCGATCGCACGAGAAGCTTCCTTTTACAAGCGACAGGACATATGGCAGGTTCCCATCAATTATTTTGTTGCGCAGAGCTGCGCAATGACATTCGACCGTTCTGTCTGAGATGCCAAGGAATCTTGAGATTTCTTTGTTGGTCAACCTCTCAGACTTCATCAAGAAAACTTGGATTTGTACATCAGTCGGCGGCACAAAAAAATATTTCTCAACTCCAAAATATATGAGGGTTCTATTGATTGAATCGGTGGTACCGTAAAACACCCGATTTAATCTATAGATTTCTATTGGCGGAAGTGTTCGTGTAATATCATTTCTGTAGGTTACGATTCCAAGTATATTTCCCCTGGATCCGAGAATGGGAAATTTTATCATCTCCTCAACCTGCGCCTCCCCGCAGTCGTCGAGAAATTGATGTCTTCCCAGCACGTGTGATTTATTCTCGCGCGCCGAGTGATCTAGGTCCTGAATCAATCGCGCATATCTAACCCCCCAGTCTTTTTTGTTGAATTTGACATCTTGTATTGTTAGCCCCTCGAGGTCTTTGGGATTCTTTATTCCGAATTGAATTGAATTGTGAGAATTATTTATAATATATTTTCCGGTGTCTGCTGCTTTTAGACTGGCGGAGGTTGGGAAGTTCTCTATAAGGCTAAATATTGCGCTATCGGATTCCATGGCATTCCCCTCGGGCTTTCGTTCGGAAGGGCACATTGCGGACTCGCCAGGATATAGCCCAACTTATAGTTTCCCTGTTTGTTCGCAAAGCCGTTGTCTTGTGCACTTAGGTTCACACTATATCAGTGATCTCCACGGATGCGCTACCGGATGTGTAACCGGAAAATCAACTTCAGGTATTCACCGACTAAATGGTATCTAACAGTCAGAATGAATCTTTATTCCCTGCGGATTCATCCCGTTGATCGTGGATAGATTGGTAAGGAGATTATTATCTCCGAATAGAGATGGTCTGGCTGTCCGGCGGCAAGCTGTTCGCTGCACTTTCGACTGGTGCCCCGGTACCAGCGACTGTTTGCCTTGTTTAGGCCACCGCCTGCTGCCCTCCGATCTGCCTCGGAGCCGGCGGTTTTGCGATCGTCGATATCGACGATCGCCTTTTTATTCCCGTCATATCGTCGCATGCATGGCACACGATACGCGCCCCTGACGACGCACGACGCTCGAATGTGCACGTTTAACGTAATTCGATTGGAGAATCATTGTGGCAACTTACGAGGAACTGAAAGCTCAACTCGATGCACTTAATAAGGAGGCCGAATCAGCCAAAGAGCGCGAAATCTCGACAGCGCTGTCTCAGATCCGGGAAACCCTCCTGAGGTACGAAATTCGTCCCGACCAGATCTTTCCGCAATGGACGCGCCTTCGCTCGCCGGACAAGCGGCGTGGTCCACTGCCTCCAAAGTATCGGAACCCGATGACTGGGGAAACATGGTGCGGTCGAGGCCGAGCACCAAAATGGATGTCCGGGTTGCAGCGCGAAGAATTCCTTATAGATCGACCCGCCTGATCGACAATCGAGCACTCCGCTCTCGCGCCCATGGAGCGAGCCAGTCCGCCAAAAAATTTCCGCTTTGAAGGTCCATTTCGAGGCAAGGGACGCTGCGGTCCATACTCAACGCACCAATACGTGGCATCGACCTGTCAACCTTGACAGGTCGCCTCCAGGTTGTCGACCCGTCCGTCGTCAGCGCGATGGTGAATCTTCGTTAATTTGGCCGCCATTTGCCTCAGCGTTGATAAAATCTACGCGCCGTGGGGAGGGCATCATTTACATCGAGAATCAATACTCCTCGGATTCGAATCCAAGCAGAAACCTGAGAGTCTGCCGTGACTAATTTGAACGATACGCTACGCGGTTTCGCGTCGGGGGCGGTCG
>NZ_LOWC01000112.1:0-69574 GCF_001522845.1 Burkholderia sp. BDU5
AATGACGGGGGGAGGTGAACCGGCGTTGCGGGCGTCGATCGATCGGGCGAGCGATGGATGCGCGTCGGGCCCATCGCCGTGATACGCATGATTCCGCCGAATCGGCGCGCTTCCAGGATGGGCGGACGACGCGACGCGATCGAATGAGCGGCGTCATGTCACACGATCTCGATGCGGAAGACGAGCGAAGCGTGCCTGTATCGCTCGTCTTCCGCACTGCGGCATCTCCCTCTCCGCCGACAGAGCGAGTAGTTCATCACGACGAGATTCTCGTCGAGTGCGATCGCGTGACTTGCCGATGCAGGTCCGCAACGATAATGTCCCTAGCCGCGATCGACGAGTGCGTTTCGCGAACAACGCAGAGAAGTGCGCGATAAAGCGGCGATTCCCGCAAACAGGGACGAGCGACGAGCGGCGGAATTTCGTTCGTATCGGCAAGACTTCTGCGTGCGGGCGACAACCTTGAGCTACCCTTCACGATGAGCGCGAGACGGGCGGATATCACGCATCCGCCCGTCTTATCACGGCGACTTACTCGCGTGCGTCGCCCGCGCCGCGCGACAAATGACTCCACAGGAACACATACCCGATCGCCTCGTGTTTGGCCGTGTCGATTGCGTCGGCGCTGCCGTGACCGCCATCGGTTTTCTCGAGCAGCCATGCGTTCCGATGCCCCTGTGCCTGCATGCGCGCCACCATCTTTCGGGCATGCGCGGGATGCACGCGATCGTCGCTCGTCGACGTCGTGAAGAGTGCCGGCGGATAGGCAACGTCGCGCGTCACCTGGTGATACGGCGAATAAGACGCGAGTGTCTTCGCATGTGCCGGATCGTCAGGATCGCCAAATTCGTCGAGCCACGACGCGCCCGCGTGCAGCAGCGGGTAGCGTTGCATGTCGAGCAGCGGTACTTCGCTGACCACTGCGCCGAACAGGTCCGGGCGCTGGATCATGCATGCCGCGACCAGCAGTCCGCCGTTGCTGCCGCCGCGGATGCCGAGTTGCGCGGCAGTCGTCACGCCGTCGGCAACGAGCTTTTCGGCGACGGCGATGAAATCGTCGAACGAACGTTGACGGTCCGCTTGCCGCGCGGCTTCGTGCCATTGCGTGCCGAACTCGCCGCCGCCGCGAATATGGGCGAAGACCGCGATGCCGCCTTTTTCAAGCCAGCCGATGCCGAGCAGCGGATCGTAGTTCGGCGTGAGCGGAATCGCGAAGCCGCCATAGCCGTTCAACAAGCACGGACGGGGTGATCGCTCTGCATCGTCCAACGCGTTGCGCGGGCCGACCAGCGTATAGGGCACCAGCGTGCCGTCGCGCGAGTGCGCATGTTCGCGCCGCACCGTCAGCGCGGCGGCGTCGAATTGCGTCGGCCAGCGATCGAGGAGCGTCCACGCCGACAGGTCGTCGGCCGCGAGGTCGGCAAGCGAATACTCGGGCGGCGTCAGATAATCGTCGACGCTCACGTACACTTCGTCGTCGAACGTCGGTTCGACCGGCGACACGTCGACTTGCGCGAGCCCGCGCGCCGGGAACGGTCGCGCACGCCAGTTCCATGTGCCATTGACTTGCCGCTCGGGCTGCCAGAGCATCGTGCGTGTGAGCACGTCGTCGAGCCACGACACCAGCAGAAAATGGCGGGTATGCGTCCAGCCGCAGGCAGACGTGCGATCGTTCGGCTCGAACAGCGTCGCGAACGCGCGGTCGCCGGCGACGAATGCATCTTCGCGGATCGCGAGCAGGCTGCCACCCGCGTAGCGAGCGCCATCGCAATTCCAGTCGAGCCTCGGCTGAAGCAGCAGCCATCCGCTCCAGTAGCCGACCTCGACGTGCGCCGGCATGTCGTAGCGAATCCAGGCGCCGTTTTCGTCGAGGCGATACGTGTTCGCGTCATAGAAGTTGATCGCCTGCTCGATTGCATGATGCCGATCGATCGGATCATATTGCGCGTCGGCGGCGATGTCGCCGCGCGCGCCGCGAAACACGACGGGAGCATCGGATAGCGGCGTGCCGCGCGTCCAGCGCCTGACTTCGCGCGGATAGCCGGAACGCGTGACGGTCGCGCCGCCGTTGTCCCAGCCGACATAGAGGGTGTCGCGATCGATCCATTCGATCGAATGCTTGCCGGCCGCTTCGATCGCGAAGCCGTCGTCGACGAACTGGCATTGTTCGATGTCGAACTCGCGCACGACGACCGCATCGGCGCCGCCGTCGGACAGCACGATCAGCGCGCGGTCGCCGTCCGGATCGAGGATGAGCTGATCGTCGAACACCCATTGAACGCCTTCCGCTTCGCCGAGCGCGTCGAGATCGATCAGCGTCTGCCACTCGGGGCGGCCGCTGCGCCAGTTCGCCCACGACGTGCGACGCCACAGGCCTTTCGGATGGCGCTCGTCCTGCCATACGTCGTAGGCCCAGTGCTGCCAGCGCTGCGGGATCACCGGCCGTTCGCGCGGCAGCAGCGCTTTCGTGAAGCGGTCGACCAGCTCGCGATAGCGCGCGTCGTTCAGCCATCGAGCGTCGCGCGTGCGGGCATTCTGTGCGTCGACCCAGTCGGCGCTCGCGGGATTGTCCAGTTCTTCGAGGAAGAGATACGGATCGGCTTGTTCGGGCCAGAAAGCATGTGGCATGGAGAATTCACGAGAGATATTGTGCGTAATGGTAGCGTAAGCCGAGGTTTGCTCGCGCGTCGATTCTGGAGCGATCGATGCTCGGCTGTCCTTTATCGAGGTTCGCCGTGAGGCGATGCTTGCGCCTTACACACGATTTCGTCATACATGAACGCTTTGAATGGCGGCGGCGTGCGCGCTTCGCGTCCCGCCCGGACCCATTCGCCTTCCTGACTATCGCCCTCATGCGCGGTCTCATTTCGAAATGAAAAAATAATGGGTTCGGCTTTTGCGGCGCCTCTTCCATAATGGATCTCTAGTGGCTATAGACGGCGCTCGCCGTCGAGCCGGGCCCATGTCTCGCGCACGATGCGCGATATCCATCACGAGATGCCATGACAGTTGAACTCGAAGCACGCTCCACTCATGCAGTGCTCGAAGCCGCGCGCTCGGCGGGCTCACCGTACGCGGGCGGCGTGACGCCGCAGGATGCCTGGGCGCTCGTCGAGGCCGGCGACGCGCTGCTCGTCGACGTGCGCACGGCCGAGGAGCGTACATTCGTCGGCCACGTGCCCGAGAATTTGCACGTGGCGTGGGCGGCGGGCACGAGCCTGACGCGCAATCCGCGCTTCGTGCGCGAGCTCGAAGCGAAGAGGGGCAAGGATGCGGTCGTGCTGCTGTTGTGCCGCAGCGGCAACCGCTCGGCGCTTGCCGCCGAAGCTGCGGACAAGGCGGGCTTTACGCAGGTTTTCAACGTCCTCGAAGGCTTCGAAGGCGATCTCGACGACGCCGGCCATCGCGGCGCGACCAACGGCCGGCGTCTGCACGCGCTCCTCGCGCAGGCACGGCTCGAGTTGAGCTACAAGGTCCGGCGCGACGTTTCCGCGCAGGCCGAGGCCACGTGCACGAGAACTCGAACATCCACCGCGCCGCGCATACGCTCGCGGGTCGCGCGACGAATGCATACGAGCACGCGCGCGCGACCGTGCAGCGCTTCATCGGCGCGGCGTCGCCGGACGAGATCGTGTTCATGCGCGGCACGAAGGAAGCGATCAATCTGATCGCAAAAACTTGGGGAGTCCAGAACGTCGGAGAAGGCGATGAGATCGTCGTGTCGCATCTCGAGCATCACGCGAACATCGTGCCGTGGCAGGCGCTCGCCGCCGATTTCTTCGTGTTTTCCGGGCACAAGATCTACGGGCCGACGGGCATCGGCGTCGTGTACGGCAAGCGTGCGCTGCTCGACGCCATGCCGCCGTGGCAGGGCGGCGGCAACATGATCGCCGACGTGACGTTCGAGCGCACCGTGTTCCGCCGCCGCCGAACCGTTTCGAGGCGGGGACGGGCAACATCGCCGACGCGGTCGGACTCGGCGCGGCGCTCGACTACGTGACGCGGATCGGCATCGAGAACATCGCGCGTTACGAGTACGATCTGCTCGCGTACGCAACGAGCGTGTACGCGCCGGTGCCGGGCGTGCGGCTCGTCGGAACCGCGCGCGACAAGGCGAGCGTGCTGTCGTTCGTGCTGAAGGGCTATGAGACGGAAGAGGTCGGGCAGGCGCTGAACGAGCACGGCATCGCGGTGCGCTCCGGACATCACTGCGCGCAGCCGATCTTGCGCCGTTTCGGACTCGAAGCCAGCGTGCGTCCGTCGTTCGTGTTCTACAACACGTGCGACGAAGTCGATGCGATGATCGACGTCGTGCGGCGGCTGGCCGCGCGACGCGCATAAGCCGGCTTCACTTCGCCGCAGGGCTGGATCGGTCGATTCGCACGACTCGACCGACTCGAACGATTCGGCTGCCGCGTCGTCGAACGGCCGAAATCCCGGTCTGCATTTATTTCGTCATGCGAAAAAAGACCCGGTTCAGAACCGGGTCGAAGAGAGCGATGCAAGCGGCGAAGACTGGGCCGGCCATGGCCATGCAACCAGCAAGTCCTCATCGCAACGACATCACTCTGCGTGGTCGTTGCGCGTGGGGCGACCGACGTGCAATCGATCGCCGCGCGCGCCTTTCAATCAGATCATCCGTTCGAACGCGCCATCCTTCATCACGAAGCGATGCACGAGCGCCGCGAGCGCGTGCATGCCGATCAGCACGATGAAGAGCGTCGCCGACAGGCTGTGCCATTCGCCGATCGACGCGCCGAGCGAGTGCGGTGCGGCAATGGTCGGAAGCGGCACGACGCCCGCGAGCTTCAGTTGCCACGTGCGGCCGTTCGCGTTCAGCCAGCCGAGCAGCGGCACGGCGATCAGCGCGACATACAGCAGCTTGTGAACCGCGCTCGCGGTGAACGAGAGAAGCGCGCTCTGCCGATGCGCGGGCGGACTGCGGCGCATGAGCGACCACAGTATGCGTGCCGCGATGGCGGCGATCAGCGCGGTGCCGAGCGCGACGTGCCATGCGACGAGGCCGGCGGGCGGCGTCGTGCCATGCACGTCCGGCATCGTCCAGCCGAGCACGAATTGGGCGAGCACGAGCGCGGCGACGCTCCAGTGCAGGAGGCGGCTGAGCGGGTCGTAACGATCTGGGGTTCGGGTGGAGCGTGTCATCGCGCGAATCGTCCTGTGGGGAAAGCCGTTCGTAGGGATCAGCCGGCCGACGTGTCGTGCGTTGCCGGGCCGGACCGATTATCGCGCGCGATTCTTATGGAAATCTTAAGGTCGTGGCGGCGACGAGCCGAATGATCGGTTCGCGCTGTGCAGCGGGCGGCTCAAAGCCAATTCGGCCGGCCCATGTGCGCGGGGTGAGGGGTGTGGACATGTGCGTCGGCGACGGTCTGCTGGGACGCACATCCGCTCGACGCGAAAAGCGTACTGAGACAGAGCAGGAAAATGAGAATGCGTTTCATATCTTTCTTGCCGGTGCGGCTTCCGAATTCGCTTGCCGCTACTATGACGAGTATGCGCTTAAGGCATGCTTAACGGTCCGGTTCGAACGCCGCGGCACCAGCGCACATTCTTTGCACTGTGCGAATCATTATGTGAGAATATAGAATGTTATTTGATAGATTGATTGGGGTGAAAAGATGCGTGCTGCCGGCTCGTCGATCGACCTGTCCGAAATGCGTGCGTCGGCCGATGCCGCGTGCGCGCTGCTGAAGGTGTTGTCGAATCCTGATCGACTGCTGTTGTTGTGCGAGCTCGCGCAATGCGGCGAGCTGTGCGTGAGCGACATCGAGGCGCGCCTCGACATCCATCAGCCGACGCTGTCGCAACAACTCGCGGTGCTGCGCGACAACGCGCTCGTCGAGACGCGGCGCGACGGCAAGAACATCTACTATGCGCTGGCGAGCGAGCCGGCGATCGCAATCATGTCCGTGCTTTACGAGCAGTTCTGTGCAACGAGCAAGAAGGGGAAGCGTCGTGGCCGTTGATCTTGTTCATTTCACGCCGGGCTTGTCGCTCGCGGGCGGCCTGATGATCGGCGCGGCCGCCGCGCTGCTCGTGTTTTTCGACGGCCGGATTGCCGGCATCAGCGGCATCGTCGGCGGGCTGCTCGCCGGCCGGCGCAGCGATGCCGGATGGCGCGCGGCGTTTCTCGCCGGTTTGATCTCGGCCGCGCTCGTCGCGCATGTGCTCGGCTGGTTCCCGACGCCGGTCGTCGACGCCGGTTGGGCAAGGGTGATCGTCAGCGGCGTGCTGGTCGGCGTCGGTACGCGTTATGCGGGCGGCTGCACGAGCGGACACGGCGTCTGCGGAATCTCGCGCGGTGCGCTGCGTTCGATCGTCGCCACCGCCGTATTCATGACCGCGGGCATTGCGACGGTGTTCGTGCTGCGCCACGTCTTGGGAGGGTGACTTGAGCGTCTTTTTCGCATTCTTGTCGGGCTTGCTGTTCGGCACGGGGCTGCTGCTGTCCGGGATGGCGAATCCCGCGAAGGTGCAGGGTTTTCTCGATCTCGCGGGCGATTGGGATCCGTCGCTCGCGTTCGTGATGGCCGGTGCGATCGCGGTCGGCTCGATCGCGTTCGCGATCGCGAAGCGGCGGGAGCGTTCGCTGCTGGGACTGCCGATGCTGATTCCGCCGCGCGGGTCCGTCACGCTCAGGCTCGTCGCGGGCAGCGCGGCGTTCGGCGTCGGCTGGGGGCTCGTCGGCTTTTGTCCGGGGCCGGCCGTCGTGTCGCTCGGCTTGGGTGGAGCGAAGGCGTTCGGCTTTGTCGCGGCGATGCTGGTCGGGATGGCTGCGTTCGAGTGGAGCGAGCGCGCCAGAGCGAAGCGTTGAGCGACGCGTGTGGCCGGTGTGAGCGTGCACGTGGGGCTCGCCGTGAAAACGCAAGATTGTGTAGGATCGGCTCCTTCTCGTTTTCGATTTCGACTGCCCGATGATCTCGATCCGCCTGCTCGAACCTGCCGATGCATCCGCGTTCAAAGCGTTGCGTCTCGTTGCGATCGACACGTCGCCGACCGCGATCTGGCCGACACGCGCCGAGGAAGCCGCGCGTTCGATCGAGGAAGTGGAAGCGCGGCTCCGGGCATCGGATACGCAGGCGGTTTTCGGCGCGCTGACCGTCGACGGTGAGTTGGCCGCGATCGCCGGCGTGCGCAGGGATGCGCTCGTGCAAGTCGGGCATAAGGCGACGCTTTGGGGTGTGTTCGTCGCGCCCGCGCATCGCGGCAAAGGGCTCGCCCGTCGGCTGATGGGCGCGGCGTTGACGCACGTGTCGCGCGACTGGGGCATCGCGCAGGTCAATCTGTGCGTGAATATCGAGAATGAGCCCGCGAAAGCGCTCTACGCGTCGCTCGGATTCGAGACGTTCGGCGTCGAGCGGCGCGCGATGCGTGTCGGCGATCGGTTTTGCGACGAGCAGCACATGGTTCGAATGTTGCGTTGAGCGCAGTGCTGACGATAAGCGAGACGTATCCGGCCGCATGCACTGTCGACGTGCTTGTTCCGCCGCGGTTCCGCCGCGGTCGTGCGGCGTCCGTTCGCTCGATAAGCGCCGCGCTGAGTTGGTCGTCGCGCTCGCTTCGATCGCTCGAATCAGTCGATGGCCGGCGCGCTCCGGCATCGTCGCCGTCCGATGCACGTTTTCTTGCTTCGCCGGGGCGGGCGATCAACCCGCTGAACGACTCGCATTCACGCCACACGTTCGCGGCGCTTTGTTACGTGAGGCGTTGTCATCGAACGACGGTTTGCGCCAGCCGCTGTTGCTGGGCCGCCGCTTCGTTTTCCTGTTCCCATTCGTACCAGTCGTCGCCAAGCAATTCGATCGGATGCTGCGTCCGGTCGGAACCGTTGCCGCAAGACAGCGCGTCGACCGAGCAATATCGGTCGCATCCCCAGCAGTTGCGTTCAGGGTGCTTCGGATGCAGCGGGAATTTCTTCGCCATGCCGGAGTGCCTCGCAAAGTGCGTTGGAGGGTGTCGCGGCGAGCGATGTCAGGACGGCGCCCTGGTGGGCGGGGTAGACGACTTGGAAAGGCGCGACGCGCGCACGACTTCGTGCGTGGCGAGCTGACAAGGTTTCTGTCGCCGCGACCTGCCCATTCTGTCGATCGGGCGACGGACTTGCCTTGATATTGCGCATCGAATCGCGCGATGCGACGTCGCGTCGCGCAGCGCTACGTTGCGCCATGCCAGCCGATGCCATTTGGCGCCGCCCGGCACCATTCGCGCCAATCGGACGCTCGGCGCGATGCTTACCGGCCTGCGGCGCGTGTGGCGAGGTGCTGGCGGATCAGCGTCAGGTAACGGTCGCCGACCGTGTGATCGGTCTCGGCGCGCCGTGTCGGATAGCGCAGCGAAATCGGCGGCGAGACGCCCAGGTAACGGCAAACGGCGGACAGGTACGGCTTGCGGACGCGCCCCATGCGCAGCGCTGCGCGCTCCACGCGCTCGTCACCGACCTGGCTGCGCAGCCAGACGAGGATTTGACGGTCGGTATCGTTGACGATGCGAACCAGGTGCTCCATCTGACACCTCACTGGTTAAAAATACAGTGCTGTTAATTTATCCAGTATTTCTCGAGCGTGCAACCGTATTAAATGGGGTGCAAACCGGGTCGCGATGGGCGGTCGGAAGCTGGAAATATGCGCCGCGCGAAGCGAAGTCGATGCGGTTGTGAAGTAGCCGGGGAGAGCTGGGCAGAACCGCTTGGCCTAGCGGGAGTGGGTTCTCTTGTGCGTGGGAATTCAGGGGATTTGATGAAGCCGGGACCGGGTGACAGGAAAGTCGTCGGCATCCCGCTTCGATCCTCCGCAGGATTTCATCTCGCCGGGTAACGAAGTTTCAACATGAGCGCGAGCACGGTTCGACGAGGGGGAGGTGTCGTGACGGCCCCACCCGGTCAGTCGTCCGCGGACATCATGTCGGCGCGCGCAACAAAGCCAGTCTCGTGCGCACTTTCTCCGCAATGATGCGCACGGCCTTGCCGGGACCGCGGGAGCGCCATGCAGGCGGAGCCGGGCGTTCGAGCCTTTCGGCAAAGATGAAGCACATGACGACGATCGTCGTCAAAACGTGCAACGGTCCTGTCAGCAGCGCAAGCAACATCAGCGCCCAGCAATTCCCGGCGCAGGAGACGCCGCTCGCCAGGCCGAAACGCAGCGCATCGCGATCAGCGGCCATGCCGAACGCCGCGAGGGACGGCCGGCGGTGGCAGACGTTCAGGAACCATTGCTTGGCGGGCGAAAACTGCCAAAGCACCGCCAGCGCGAACCCGAGGCCCACGCGCGTCAGGGGGGCCGGCACGGCCCAGGTGAATGCGATCGCGACGACCTGCAGACCGATCCACGCGGCGATCCAGACAGCCGCATAACCGGCAACGAAGCAGAGCGCAGATCGCATGCGGCGTCGCGCGAAACTGCGCTCCAGGACGTGTCGGAGCGGCGATGCGGCGAGCGGCGCCATCATGGCCGCCACCATCAGCACCGAATCCGATGCGAACTTCGACGGCGAGTTGGACAAGAACGCAAGATGGAGCCATGTCGACAGCGGCAGCCGCCAGTAGTCTCCCGAGATCGAGCAGAGCGCGGGCGGCATCAGGCCGCCCGCGTCGACGAGCAACGCGGACCAGGCGATCAGGCTGATCGACACGGGTACGACGAACGACGCGTCGAGCCGCTGCCCGGCGTGCTTCATCACTGCACTCGCGTCACGTGCTTTGCCGATACACGCTGATGCGGCCGATGCTCACTTGCGATTCTTCCGCCACCGGCGTGAGCGCGACGAGCCGCACGTCGAGTTTGGACAGAGGCAAGGCGCCGGCGAGATGCAGCGCATCGATCATGTGCGAGATTTCGACCACGAACGTCAGGCCGTCGCCCGCGTGCCCCTCCTCGCCCACCGCCGTCGCGTTGCTCACGCCGAAGAGGGCGACGCTGCCGGCAAGATGGTCGGGATATTTGGCGGGATCTCCGCCTTCGGGAACGTTGATGTAGACGCTGAGGATCGTGGCGTCGTCGAGGCCGCGGACATTCTCGAGATTCAGGAAGACCCGGTCGGGCGTGGCCGAGGTGGCGGCGGCAGTCTTCGTCAGATTGGCGGATATCTTGCGTTGCACGGCGGCGTCGAGCGTGACGGAAGACCGCGCCTCCGCGCCCTTCACCGCGAGGTTCCGGTCGCTTGCGCCGAACAGTTCGACGATCTTGGGGTCGGTCAAGGCGATGTCCTCCTCGAGCGTTTCGGCCGTGACCTGACCCGTGCGCAGGCGATTCAGGCGAGCGACCGTCAGCGGCGGCGTTTTCGGCGGCGCCGATACATCATCGTAAGCATAGCCGAGCTTCGAAAGGTTGCTCATTTCGCCGGGCGTGTAGGTCCAGTCGTCTCCGTGCGGCATCGGCATTTTGAAAGGCCGCTCGCCTATGAATGCCGGACCTTTCAGCCAATTCACTTTGGTCGGATCGACGTGAGTGGGGGGATGCCTGCGCCAGACTTCCCACAACCGATCGATATTCGCGTGGTGAAGCCAGAAAATCGGGTCCAGTCCTGCGATGTCCGGGTTGGACATCAATCCGGGTTGGCGCGTAAGCGGGTCTCGTCCGCCGACGATGCCATGCACGGCGTCGTGTGGCTGCGTCTCGATACCGCCGTGAATCCCTCTGCTGTGATGGAAGCCCGTGCAGACGCCGCCGAATCCGGGGCCGCCTCCGCTTGCGACGCCTTCGAAATCGGGATCCCCCAGCGCGTTTTGATTGACCAAGCTGATCGGCACGTAGACCTCGCTGTTGTTATACGGGCCGTAGCGCTGCTTCACATAGAGCGGATTGTTGCCTTTGCCGTCCGGCCAGTCGGGCGACGCAAAGGCTTTGGGCAGACGGTCCTCGCCGGGCTCGAAGTAGTTCCAGTAGGGGAGCGCCCAATCCTTGGGGCCGTGCAGCTTGATGACCTCGTCTCGAACGACGGCCTCGAAAGCGAGCAAGTAGCCGCGATGCCAGGGCAGGAAGTACCAGCTGCCGTGCTGACACTGCTTCCAGTAAGCCTGAATGTCGGCGGTGCTGGGCATCCGGTCACGCGAGTCCAGGTAGCCGAGATGGCGCCACAGGCTTTCTTTGAATCCGTGAATGGCCGCGTAGAAACGCCAGCTGTTTCGATCGTCGAGGGCGCGCGACTGCATCGCTTTTACGCCGCGTGCGTACCAGAGAATGGGATCGGCCCAATCGGAACCCAAATTCCAGACGTTTTTACGTAGATATGTCATGCTGATTTCCCCTTTTTAAGTGTGCAGAATGTCGTGATTCGATTGACGAAGTCGGATCATCCAAGCGGTAATCGATAAATTAGGATTTATTAAATTTTATAAAAATGAAACGAATGTAAAGTTAGTTGTTCGTCATGGGACGCGTGACGATCCGGCTCGCATGATGCAACGACAGGTATTTGATGAGGCAAAAGATTTGCGCTTCGTTTCCTGATTTCCTGAATCGAGCCATCGCCATGAAAATGGTAGTATATTTTTCCCATATTTTCATACGTGAATGAGGCATTGCTGAAAAATGGCGATTTGATCGAATGGATGCGATTCCAGGCGACGGGGCTGGATTTTATAAATCGATTGATTCGGTAAATCGAGCAGATTTGAATCGGATCGAAGCCGGCTTGCTGCGACAATTTGCACTTTCCGATCGAAATGCCGGGGCCGGCGCGCTGGTCGCGGATTGGATCGCGATGCGGTCGTCGCGGCAGTCTGGAATCGGGGCAGCGGGGCAGCGCGCCGGGTTCGACGCGATACGAGAGATCGTCGTACATCGCGCGGGCAGTGAATTCAATCGTCGGGCGCGACTGAACGATCGACCACTTGTGTGTCGCAGCGCCGGCGACAATCGAAAAGAAACGTCGGCGCCGGAAGCGGGCTTCAAAGAACCGGGGAGACCGGTCGACTTTTTCGGTGAGCAGTTAAAACGATGGTCGTTGTACCGATCGGATCGAGGTGGTGAATCAGGCGATTACAAGGGGCGCGTGCCGGAGCCCTGTCGCGCGGCGGCTGTCGTTCCGACAGCGCTCGATACTGACGTCGCGGCGCACGCGCCGACAATCCGCCAAGCTGCGTTCAATGGCGCGCGACCGGGTTGCCGGACGGAAAGTCGTATTCAATCGGCGCCGGTCGCGCTTCCGGTCGCGCTTCCGGTCGCGCTTCCGGTCGCGCTTCCGGTCGCGCTTCCGGTCGCGTCTTCAAGTCGCGTCTTCAAGTCGTCGCGACCAGAAACGCTTCGCCGCTCGACGGCCGCAGACCATCAGTCCGGCCGGCGAAATAGCGCTGAGTGAGATCGTCGGTGGACACGTGCCGGACTTCGCGGAATCCGGCTTCGCGGGCGAGCGCGAGCATTTCGGGCGGGCTGAAGAAGCTGACGAACGGGGTGCCCGCCGCCCGTGCGCGCTCGTAGACCGCCTGGTGCTGCGGGCGCTCGGCGGGATCGAGGAGTTCGAGCGGCAGCAGGAACGTCATCGCCAGCGTGGAGCCCGGAGCGAGCGTCGCGATCTCGCGCAGCGTGGCGGCGACCGCGTCCCGGGTCAGATACATCGAGACGCCGGTCGACGACACGACGGCCGGCCGACCGGCGTCGAAGCCGTCGGCCTCCAGCGGTTCCCGGCAGGATCCTCCTGCCTCGAAATCGACCGGCACGAGCCGCAGCCATTCCGGGATGCCGAAGCCGAGTGCGATCAGGCGCTGCCGCTTCCAGGCCTGCGCGCCGGGCTGGTCGACTTCGAATACCCGAAGGCGCGACGCGAGCTTCGTTCTGCGCTGGGCGAACGTGTCGAGGCCGGCGCCGAGCACCACGTACTGGGCGACGCCGTGTTCGGCCTGCTCGCAGACCAGATCCTCGATGAAGCGGGCCCGGCCGACGATCGCCGCCCGGTAGCCGCGGGTCGCTTGCGGATCCATGTCCGGACGGTCGCGCCAGTCGTCGTCCGGCGCCGCCAGTTGCAGACCGATCTCGTCTTCGAGCACGTGCGGCGGCGGATCGATCTGCACATGCATGGCCCGCCACAGAGCGACTCGCACCGCGGTGCTGTCCGGGGCAGCGATGGATTTGTTCGGCATGACGTTTCCCTATCCCGTAGACGAATGTCGTCGACCGTCACAGTGTATCGATCGTTCGGCGTCGCCCCAAGAGGCCGGTCCATTTCGGATCGGGCGGGCTTTCCTCGGGCGAACGTCACGGCCGCGCCGCTTTGCCGCCCGGCGTCGCCGGCATTAGTCCGACGTAGCGCTCGTCCGTCAGCGTGCGCAGGAACGCGACGAGATCGTCGATGTCGGCGTCCGTCATCGCGGGCGGCGTGCCGGGGCGGCGATTCATCGGCGTCGAGTTCACGTTGATGTTGCCGCGATAAGCGGCCGGCACGTCGTCGAACGTGTCGCGGCCGTGATACCAGCGTTTCGGATCGGTCGAGCGCGTGTTGTAGAACGCGACCGCGTCGCGCAGCGTATCGAACACGCCGTTGTGCATGAACGACTCCTTGATCGCGACGTTGCGCAGCCCCGGCGTGCGCAGATAGCCGCACCATTGTGTCGGCTCCGGCCAGCGCAGCTTCGCGACCGTATCGCACAGGCCGTTGTCGAAGCGGCGCGGGTCGCGGTTCGCGGGCAGCGCGCGGTTGCGCGGCACCGCGATCGCGTCGTAGCCGAAGTCGGTGAAGAGCGAGCGCTCGGGGCGACTCGCGGTATCCGACAGCGTATGACAGCTCATGCAGTTGCCCTTGTCCGGATTCTTGAAGAGCGCGAGCCCGCGCAATTCCTGCGGCGTGAGCGGCGCGCGCTTCGTCACGTATGCATCGAAGCGCGACGAGAAGGGCGCCATTTCGTCGCTTTGCAGATACGCCTGCATCGCGTCGCCGAGCGCGCGCACCGTCCGCTCGGGATCGCGCCGGACCGCCGGGCCGAAGCGCCCGGCGAGCGCTACGGCGAGTGCGGTGCCGTCGATCTTGCGCAAGAGCGAGGCGGGCGATGCGTTGTTCATCTCGTCCGGATCGAAGAGCGGGCCGCGCAGCTGCTCGGCGAGCGTGTCGGCGCGGCCGTCCGAGAACAGGCCGCCGAACGGCGCGGGCGCGAGCGCGTCGTCGTCCTGGTAGAAGTGGCGGCGCGGCACGTAGCGCACGTACAGCAGCGACGGCGCGTTGCGCCGGCTGAAGTGTCCGGGGCGGCTGCCCTGCGGCACGCGCGGGCCAGCGAGCGCGGCGGGCGACAGCGTGGGTGCGAACGCGCGGCCCGGATCGTGGCAGCTCGCGCACGATGTGCCGCGCGGCTCCGACAGCCGCGAATCGAAGAACACGCGCCGGCCGAGCGCGATGAGCGCCGGGTCCGGGCGGAACACGGCCGTCGTCGTATCGAACTTCGACGCGACCTGCGGCGTGCCGCGGCCGACCGTGTCGACGATGCGCTGCGGCGGTGCGCCGGGGAGCAGGACTGTCGTTGGCGATCGGGATGACGCGGCGGTGGCGCGGGCGGTGTTCGGCGTGGTCGTCGTATTCGTCGTATTCGTTGCGCCTGCTGTGCTCATCGCCTTCGTTGCGCTCGTCGCGGCGGGACCGGCCGCGAGTGCCAGTGCCGCCATCGACGCGAAGAGCGCGCCGCAGGCGGTGCGTGCGAATGTCGAAATGGTGTTGTGTCTTCTCTTTGTGCGTCGATGCGGCGCGAACGGCGGCGGAGTCGCCGCATCCGTTTCCGGAGCGGCCTCGGACTCGGACTCGGACGACGGATCGGCGAACGCGGCAGCGAGCGCGCGGCTCGCGATGTCGAGCGTGCATCGAGCGGATGCTCGGTGCTCGACGCGCGCCGCGACGTGATGCGCCGGCGCGCGATCAAGCCGGCCGGCGCGCGGCGCAGCCGCGTCGATCGCGTCGATCGTGTCGGCGGCGGCTGCATTCGGCGTGCTCGACGATGCGGCGCGGCCCGCGCGTTCCGCGAACGCCGGCGCATGCCGCGCCGGCGTGATCCGCGTCCCGCCCGTCACGGCGCGACGAAGCCGGTCTTGTCGCACGTGAGCGTCGTGCCGGCCTGGTCGCAGGTCGCGAGCAGCTTGCCCGCTGCCGTGTACGCCTTGAACGTCCAGCCGCGCGCGGGCGCCGCACGCCGCTCCATCATCAGGAAGCCGAAGCTGTTGTTGTGCGACAGCTTGTCGATGACGACGCCCGGCGCCGGCGTCAGGTTCGCCGGGAACGGATCGGGCAGCGCGACATCGAGGTTGTCGCCGCCGTTGCCTGACACGATCGTCGCCGGATGCCCGGACGCGAAGTTGATCGCCTGGAAGTCGTGCACGTGGCCGTGCAGCGCGACCTGCACGCCGGGCGGGTAGTACGCCTGCGCATAGAGGCTCGACATCACCGACTGCAGCGCGAGATTGCCCGGCGCGGGCGTACTGCCCGGGATCGGCGCGAACGCGAGGATCGGATGATGGTTCGTGAAGATCGTCGTCGACACGCCCGGCTGGTTCGCGAGCGCGGCCACCGTCTGGAACTGCTTCTGATAGATCTGGAATTGCACGTCCGTCGTCTTGAGCGCCCCGCGGCCGACCTTCGCGGTATCGAACACGATCACCTGCGAGCCGGTGCCGAGCGGCACCGCGTAGGGCTCCGAATAGTTCGCGTTGCCGTCGTTCGCCGGATCGTTGCACGAGCGCGCGTCCGAGTACGGGTGCGGATCGAGGAAGCGATACCAGCCCTGGCCCGCGCGTGCGCATTCCTCATGGTTGCCGCGCACGACGACCCACGGCGCTTTCGCGAGGAGCGGCGCGGCGGGCTCGAACAGGTCCGCGCGCCACGTGTCCCAGCCGTAGCCCCACGGGCTGTTCTTGCAGCCGGCGATGTCGGGCGGGCACGCGTTCTCGCGATAGTGATAGTCGCCGACGTGAAGCACGAGATCCGGATTCAGCCGCGCGACGCTCGACGCGATCGTCGCGAACGGCCATGCCGTCGCGTCGCTGCACGCCTGGAACGCGTTGTCGGCCTTCTTCATCCGGCAGCCGGTGTCGGCGATGATCGCGACGCGCTGCGGCTCGGCCTTCGGCAGCGGCAGCGCCCGCCCGGCGACGGTCACGTCCTTCGCGCCCGCAGGCAGCGTCGCTTCGCAGACGGACACCGGAAAGCTCGACGGTTTCGAATCGGCCGGATCGCTCGCGGTCGGACGTTGCGCGACGGTGCCCGCGGCGGCGCGCAGCGTCATCCGCGCGATCTTGCCGTCGGCGCTCAACTGCGGGCAGACGGTGGGCGCCGGGTCGCCCGATGCCGCGGCGGGCGGCGTGTAGCTCGTGATCACGCGGGCGATCGCCTGATTGGCGTCGCCGATCTCGACCCACGCCGCCTGGATATTCGCGGACGCGCTCGCGGCGTCCGGCTGGCTGTCGATGCTGCTCGTGCAGGCGTGGAACAGCGTGGCGCCCGCGAGCGTCAGCAGGAGCGCGGCGGCGCGGCGAAGAATCGGTCGTGGCATGGTCGTTCCTGTTGGAAAGCCGTAAAAGTACGCATGGCCGATGTAATAAGTGTGAAGGCGGCGTGACATCATCGAGTGGCGTGACGTGACGTGACGTGGCGTGACGTGGCGTGGCGTGGCGTGACAGCGTGAGGCGGTAATCGGGGCGCGAGGCAGGGCAGGCGACGCGTGCGATGCCCCCCACCATCGCTGCCGCCCCGCCGGATCGGCGGCGCGGATGACCGGCGCGCGACGCAACGCAGTGCTTCGCAGGCCCCCCGCTGCATATCGGCGCGCCACCACCGCTCGCGGCTACGCGGCTCGTCCCTCGTCGAATCGAAAGAGCCGCGCGGGCGTCTCGACGAGAATCGCGCGTCGCATCGCGTCGTCGCGCATCCATTGCTGCGCGAACGCGAACGCACGGCAGAACGTCTCGGTTCGCTCGAACTGCGTGTGCGGCCAGTCGCTGCCCCACACGAGCCGCTCGGCGCCGTATTCGGCTTCGAGCGCGTCGAACGCTTCGCGCGCGCGGGCCGCCGCTTCTTCGGGCGCAAGCGGCCAGTTGCGGTAGATGCCCGAAATCTTCACCCAGATGCGCCGTGTCGCGGCCGCGCGCAGCAGATGGCGAAACCCCGCGTCGGCGATGCCGAGCGCCGGATCCGGGCGGCCGAAGTGATCGACGACGATATCCACGCCATGCGCGAGCAGCGGCGCGATCAGCCGTTCGAGCCGTCCCGCTTCCGCGTGCAGCTCGACATGCCATCGCAGCGCCGCAACGCGTTCGAGCGTTGCGCGCCACGCGGGGCTGTCGAGCGCCGGGTCCGGCAGTCCGATCAGGTTCAGCCGAATGCCGACGATGCCCGCGCGATCGAGCGCATCGAGCGCGTCCTGCCCGCAGCCGGCGTCGATTACCGCAATGCCTCGCAGTCGCCCCGGCTGTCGCGCGAGCGCGCGCAGCAGGTAGCGGCAGTCGCTGCCGAGAAAGCTCGGCTGCACGAGCACGCCGTGCGACACGCGATGCGCGTCGAGCTGCGCAACGTACGCGTCGAGCGGCGCGTCGTAGCCGGGCGCGTAGCGACGCCGGCCGGCGAGCGGCAGTCCTGTCTCGAAGACGTGCGCGTGCGCGTCGACGGCGGTCATGCGGCCGGACTCGTCGTGCGCCGGCGCTTCGTGCGCGCGCGCTTTCCGCTCCTGCTCGCTCAACGCTCGATGCTCCTCATTCGATGAAACGACAACGACAACCTGAAAACCATGCGACGACGATCAACGATGCTGCGCACCCGGCGTCGCGATGCGATGCGCGTGCGCATCGATATCGGCGCTTTCGTCGAGCGCGCGCCCGCGCGTCTCGGGCAGCATCAGCACGGCGGCGACGACGATCGAATACGCGATCGCCGCGTCGATGCCGATCGCGGTGCCGAGCGGCATGCCGGCCGACATGTGGCCGACGAGCACTGGAAAGCCGGCCGATGCGACGCGTCCGAAGTTGTAGCAAAAGCCGACGCCCGTGCCGCGGATGCCGCGCGGATAGAGTTCGTTGAAGAGCGCGCCCATGCTCGCGGGGATGCCGGCCGCGAAAAAGCCGAGCGGAAAGCCGAGCACGAGCATCGCGGCATTGCCGAGTGGCAGGAACAGATATGCGATCACGGTCGCGACGCAGCACGCGGAGAACGCGAGGATCGTGTTGCGCCGTCCGATGCGGTCGAGCAGGTGCGCGCTCGCGACGCAGCCGCAGAAGAACGCGACGATGATGACGGCGAGATAGCCGCCCGTGCCGAGCACCGACAGATGCCGCTCGACCTTCAGATAGGTCGGCAGCCACGTCATCAGCGCGTAGTAGCCGCCGTGCGCGCCGACGCCGAGCAGCGCGCCGATCAGCGTCATCCGCAGCGTCTCCCGCGCGAAGATGCCGACGAGCGGCGCGGCCGCCGCGGCTTGCGATGCAGCCGGCGTCCTGGGCGCATCCGTCGAGGGCTCGACGATCCCGCGCCGCACGTAGACGATCAGCAGCGCGGGCAGCAGACCGACGCCGAACATCACGCGCCACGCGAGCGCGGCGGGCATCAGCGAGAACGCGAGCGCATAGAGCAGCACGGCGGCGGCCCAGCCGACCGCCCATGCGCTCTGGACGGTCCCCATCGCCTTGCCGCGATGCTCGGCGCGGATCGTTTCCGCCATCAGCACGGCGCCCGCCGCCCATTCGCCGCCGAAGCCGAGGCCCTGCAGCGTCTTCAGGATGACGAACTGCGGATAGCTCGTCGCGAACGCGCAAAGGAACGTGCCGACCGAGAAGAACGCGATCGTCCATTGCAGCGTTCGAACGCGGCCGAAGCGGTCGGACAGCAGGCCGGCCGCCCAGCCGCCGATCGCCGACGCGACGAGCGTCGCGCCGCCGACGAAGCCCGCCTGCGTGCGGGAGAGCGACCACTCCGCGATGATCGCGGGAATCACGAGGCTGAACATCTGCACGTCGAGCGCATCGAGCGCCCAGCCGCCGAAGCAGGCCCAGAACGTGCGCCGTTCGCGGGCCGATATCGTGCCGAACCATTTGAACACGGTCGTCTCCTGTTCCGCGCCGGACGGTCGCCGCCTGCCGCTGCTCGCGGCACGGCGGTCGCCGGTCGGTCGCGCTCGCGTGAACCGACCCTAGCGGATCTCCGCCTGATAGATGAACTCGCTCGCGGGGCCGCGTGAGCGCCGCCATTCGAGCGGCCGGCGATCGTAGCCGTACGCGAGCCGCTCGATCACGACGGCGGGCGTGCCCGGCTCGATGCGCAAGAGGCGCGCGTGCACGGGCCCGATCGCCTCGACCGTCAAGGTCTCGGTCGCCGACGCGACGATCTGGTTGCAGTGCGCTTCGTAGACCGGATACAGCAGGTCGCCGATCGCGTCGGGCTCGAGCCGCGCGAACGCGGCGAAGCGGTCGTAAGGCAGCCAGATTTCCTCGGCGAGCATCGGCGCGCCGTCGATCAGGCGCAGGCGCGTCATCTCGATCACGGACGCGCGGCTCGGGATCTGCAGCGCGGCGGCGACGGCCGACGGCGCTTCGACGACCTCGCGGCGCAGGATCCGGCTCTCGGGGATCCGGCGCTCGCCTCGCTTGCTCTGGAAGCGGAAGAAGCGGAACAGCGAGTTGTCGAAGCTCGCGCGCCGCACGAACGTGCCGCGCCCCTGGAAGCGTTCGAGCATCCCGTCGGCGACGAGCAGGTCGACCGCCTTGCGCACGGTGCCGACCGCGACGTCGTAGCGCTTCGCGAGCGCCTGCTCGGTCGGGATCGCCTCGCCCGGCCGCCAATGCCGGGCGGCGATGAGCGCGGCCAGTTCGTCGCGCAGACGCTGATAGCGGGGGAGTCGGTCGTCGGTGGCGTGCATGGTTTCTCCAAATTCATCTATATGTTTGCATGACTTGGACCGACGCGAATCGGTGGAAACCCGGCGATGACTGGGATCAATATGTAGGCGGCGCGGGTAATTACGCATTGCCGCACTCCACTAATCAACCAATCATCTATATGAATTTATGAGCAAGGAGACGGCAAGTGGACGAGTCCTCAACCCGCGAACGGGCGGTCATGACGAAAATCGCGCGGCGGCTGATGCCGCTGCTCGTCGTCATGTTCCTGATCGCGTTCATCGACCGGCAGAACGTCGGTTTCGCGAAGCTGCAGATGGTGCACGCGCTCGGGATGACCGAGACGTCGTACGGGCTCGGCGCGTCGCTGTTCTTCATCGGCTACCTGCTGTTCGAAGTGCCGAGCACGCTCGCGCTGCATCGGTTCGGCGCGCGCCTCTGGCTCGCGCGCATCATGATGACTTGGGGCGTGATCACGGTCCTGCTCGGCTTCACCCATTCGACGAGCGTCTTCTATGTGTTTCGCTTCATGCTCGGCGTCGCGGAGGCGGGCTTCTATCCGGGCGTCATCTATTACCTGACGCTGTGGTTTCCGCAGAGCCATCGTACGCGCGTGCTCGGGCTCTTCACGCTCGGCAGCGCGCTCGCGAACATGCTCGGCTCGCTCGCGGGCGGGCTGCTGCTGTCGCTCGATGGCCAGTTCGGGCTCGCCGGCTGGCAATGGGTGTTCGTCGCGACGGGGCTGCCGGCCATCGCCGTCGCGCTCGTCGCGCTGCGCTTCCTGCCCGAGTCGGTCGAGCGCGCGACGTTCCTGTCCGACGACGAGAAGCGCCTCGTGCTCGCCGCGCTCAAGCGTGAGGCGTCGCCCGACGCGGTGTCCGAATCGCCGTGGCGCGCGCTGATCGATCCGCGCGTGCTGATGTTCGCGCTCGCGTACATGCTGATGTCGACGTCGCTCTACGGCGTCACGTACTGGCTGCCGACGCTGCTGAAGAGCAGCGGCGTGTCGTCGTCGTCGAACGGGCTGCTGAACATGATTCCGTGGGCGATCGCGGCGTTGCTGCTGCTGTGGCTGCCCGCGCGGCTCAAGCGTGAGCGGATCGTGCTGAAGGCGATGGCGGTCGTCGCGGGCGTCGGCGTCGCCGGCTTCGCGCTGAGCCTCGCGCTGCCGGGCCTGCCGCTGCGCTTCGCCGCGCTCGTGCTGGGCGGCGCGTGCATCCCGCTCCTGTATCCGTGCTTCTGGTCGCTGCCGCCACGTTTCTTCTCCGGTGCGCGGGCTGCCGCGAGCATCGCCGCGATCAACTCGATCGGCAATCTCGGCGGCTTCTTCGCGCAGAACCTGATGCCGTATGTCGGCAAGGTCGCGGGCAACGCGGGCGCGCCGATGCTCGTGCCCGTCGTGTGCCTCGCGACGCTCGGCGTCGGCATGCTGGCCGCCGCGTCGATGGCCGGCCGGCGGCCGCGGGAGGGCGTGACGGCGTGAGCGAGCGCCGCATGAGGCGTCGTCGGCGATGCCTCCGGCGATTCAGGGGCGGGGCGCGATGAATGAGCTTACGATGAATGAGCCTGTCCGGGCGGCGTTGCGCGAGCACGCCGCCCGGTTCGTTTGGTGCGCGGGGCTCGTGTGCAGCCGAGCGAATGGTTCGAATCGTCCGATTCGTTCAGCGCAATTTCGTCGTCGGCGCGTTTCGTGACACAATCGCGCGCATTGTCGATCCGACGATTTCCTTTCGGCCACGATAAACATAACGAGTAAAACTTGGCCTGCAAGCTCATCGCCTTCGATTTCGACGGCACGCTCGCGGATTCGCGGCCGTTCCAGGCGATCACGCTGCGTCGTCGACGGCCCGCACGATGCCTCGCTCGTTTCGGGCGCGCGAATGTCCTGGCGACGACAGACTGTCGTCGCGAACCGCGCGGCCCGCGTTGCACCGCTCAGGCGTCGCTTGCCGTCGCAGTCTTGCGCGGGCGGCGCACGCGGGCGGGCGATTTGCGCGAAGCCTTCGCCGGCGCCGCTTCGGCCGCCGGTTCGCCGGCAGCGCCCGTTGCGGCTTCGCCGGCCGGCGCCGCTTCGGCTGCCGCGTGCCGCCGCTCCGCTGCGTCGGCCGCTCGCGGCTTGCTCTTCTTCGCCGCAGTCTTGCGTGCGCGCGAACGCGCGGGCTTTGTTGCCTCGGCTTCCTGCGCTTCACCCGTCTCGCTCGCGCGAGCCGGCTCGCGCGCCGCGTGCGTGTCGTGTGCTTCGTGGGCCGGATGTGCTTCGCGCGTTTCGTCCGCCGCGCGCTCGCGACGGGCTTCGCGCGTCTCGACGACATCCACGTCGACGATATCGGCATCGGCTTCGATGCCGCCGTGGCCCTCCGCGCCCGCGACCGTCTCGACGATCAGCGGCATCTGCTCCGGCACGCGCTTCTTCGCGCCGCGGCCCTTGCCGTGCCCTTTCTTGCCCGACGGTTTCGCGCCGGCGTGGTTTTCTTCGACGGCCGCGGCCGTCTCGACCGGCTTCGCCGTTTCGACGGCCATCGGCTGGATCGACCGGAACACGAACGTGCCCGACTTGTCGTCGCGGCCGATATCGAGCAGCCCGCGCGCCTGCGCTTCGTCGAGCAGGTTGCCGAACGCGCGGAAGCCGTAGTACGACTCGTTGAAGTCCGGCTTGCGGCGCTTGATCGCGCTCTTGAGCACTGACGCCCAGATCTTGCCGCTCTCGCCGCGCTCCGACGCAAGCGCGTCGAACGTCTCGACGGCGAGCGAGATCGCCTCGGCCTTGCGCGCGTCGCCGTCGTGCTTGCGCTGCTTGTCGTCGTCGGCCGCGCGCTTCGAGCCCGCGCCCGCCGTGCGCGCGTCGCGCTTCGCGAGCGCGCGCTGCTGCTCGCGCGCGAGGTCGTCGTAGAAGATGAATTCGTCGCAGTTCGCGACGAGCAGGTCCGACGTCGAGTTCTTCACGCCGACGCCGATCACGCGCTTCGCGTTCTCGCGCAGCTTCGACACGAGCGGCGAGAAGTCCGAGTCGCCGCTGATGATGACGAACGTGTCGACGTGCGCCTTCGTGTAGCAGAGGTCGAGCGCGTCGACGACGAGCCGGATGTCCGCCGAATTCTTGCCGGACTGCCGCACGTGCGGGATTTCGATCAGCTCGAAGCTCGCTTCGTGCATCGCCGCCTTGAACGTCTTGTAGCGATCCCAATCGCAGTACGCCTTCTTGACGACGATGCTGCCCTTCAGCAGCAGCTTCTCGAGCACGGGCTTGATGTCGAATTTTTCGAACTTCGTGTCGCGCACGCCGAGCGCGATGTTTTCGAAGTCGCAAAAGAGCGCCATGTTGACGCTGTCCTGGGGTAAGGCCATGAGGTCTCCAACTGAGTGCGGGTCGATCTTGCGATCGAGAATGGCGAACATGATAGCGGGTCGGCGCGGTGGAGCGGAAATCCGCGTGGGACGACGGGCGAACTCGGAGGCGGATGGCGGGGCCGCAACGGACGTTTCGCCGTGCGTTCGGCGTGCGCCGCGCAGGCGCGCGAGCGTGTCCTGCCGCTCGCCGAGGCCTGTGCGCACGTCGCTCGCGCCGTCGAAAAAGTGCGGCGTGTCGAGCGGGGCGCTCGACACCTGCGTCAAGCCGCGATGACGCGGCGAGGCGGAATGGGACGCGTCCGGAGCCGATCGATCTTCGCCGGCCGCTCTATTGCTGTCGTCGCGCTGCGATGCGTGTGGTCAATCAATCGATGAACGCGGGACGGTGCGATCGGCGAAATGCTCGACGAGCCGCCGGTACTGCGGCGATGCGACATCGCGTGACGTGTGCGCGCGGCGGCGCAGAGGCGGTCGCACGCAAGCGCACTGCGCATTGCGTACCGCGTGCAAGCGCTGTCGTGCCGCTCAAATCGGAAAGCTCGTCGTCGACAGAATCTCCTTCAGCACGACGAACGTCCGGATTTGCCGCACGCCGGGCAGGTACAGCAACTGTTCCGCATGCAGCCGGTTGAACGTATCGCTGTCGCGCGTGCGGATCAGCATGATGTAGTCGAATTCGCCCGTCACGACATGGCACTCCATGCAGCCGGACACTTTCTGCGCGGCCTGCTCGAACGCGTCGAACGAATCGGGCGTCGAGCGGTCGAGCACGACGCCGATCATCACGAGCATCCCCGCGTTCAGCGCCTTCGGCGCAAGCAGCGCAACGATTCCGCGGATCAGGCCCATTTCCTTCAGGCGCTCGACGCGGCGCAGGCACGCGGGCGCACTCAGGTTCACCTTCGCGGCGAGCGCGACGTTCGAGATCGACGCATCGCGCTGCAGCACGCGAAGGATCGCGCGATCGACGCGGTCGATGTCCGCGCCGGCCGGCTGGGCGGCGGCCTTCGGCGTGGATTTTTTTGTTGCGCACATGATCGCTAATTCCTAACTAAATTAATTGAAATAATTACGTATCGTTATAAAAGTAGGCTCATGGCAATATATTCGCAACCCTGTTTTCCCCGATCGTTCCTAACATGGGACGTCGCGGCGGATCGCGATCGGGCGGCGCGGCGCGCGGTTCGATGCGTTCGCGCGCCCGTATCTTCGATGACAGGAGCGATCGATGAATCTTCAGAAATTCCCGCGTTACCCGCTGACTTTCGGCCCGACGCCGATCCAGCCGCTCAAGCGGCTCACCGCGCATCTGGGCGGCAAGGTCGAGCTGTACGCGAAGCGCGACGACTGCAACAGCGGCCTCGCGTTCGGCGGCAACAAGACGCGCAAGCTCGAATACCTGATCCCCGACGCGCTCGCGCAAGGCTGCGACACGCTCGTGTCGATCGGCGGCATCCAGTCGAACCAGACGCGCCAGGTCGCGGCGGTCGCCGCGCATCTCGGCATGAAGTGCGTGCTCGTCCAGGAGAACTGGGTCAATTATCACGATGCCGTCTACGATCGCGTCGGCAACATCCAGATGTCGCGGATGATGGGCGCGGACGTGCGCCTCGTGCCGGACGGCTTCGACATCGGCTTTCGCAAGAGCTGGGAGGACGCGCTAGCCGACGTCCGCGCGAGCGGCGGCAAGCCGTACGCGATTCCGGCCGGCTGCTCCGATCATCCGCTCGGCGGCCTCGGCTTCGTCGGTTTCGCGGAGGAGGTGCGCGTGCAGGAGGCCGGGCTCGGCTTCAAGTTCGATTACATCGTCGTGTGCTCGGTGACGGGCAGCACGCAGGCGGGGATGGTCGTCGGCTTCGCGGCCGACGGGCGTGCGGACCGCGTGATCGGCATCGACGCGTCGGCGAAGCCCGCGCAGACGTGCGACCAGATCCTCCGGATCGCGAGGAACACCGCCGAGCGCGTCGAACTCGGCCGCGACATCACGGGCGACGACGTCGTGCTCGACGCGCGCTTCGGCGGTCCGGAGTACGGGCTGCCGAACGCGGGCACGCTCGATGCGATCCGTCTGTGCGCGAAGCTCGAAGGCATGCTGACTGACCCTGTCTACGAAGGCAAGTCGATGCACGGGATGATCGAGAAGGTGAGGCTCGGCGAATTCCCGGCCGGCTCGAAGGTGCTGTACGCGCATCTCGGCGGCGTGCCCGCGCTGAACGCGTACAGCTTCCTGTTCCGCGACGGCTGATCCGACGCGCCGGGGCGTTGTCTCGATTCGGCGTCCGTGTTCACGTCGATGGGCGGGGCGATGCGTTCGCACGGCGAAACGGCGGCAGCGGCGGCAGCGGCGGCAGCGGCGGCGGCGCGCGGGTGGCAGCCGCCGTCGCCGCCGACGCTTGTATTGCGATCGTCCGGCGGCCGGCAACTGGCAACTGGCAACTGGCAGCAGGCAGCAGGCAGCAGGCCCACTGCGGTTCTGTCACTCGTCTTCAAATCCCGGTCGGCGCGGCGGCCCGCTTGCCCGGCGCGAGCGCGCGCGTGTATTGCATCGGCGTCATCCCGAACGTGCGCTTGAAGTGGTTGCAGAGCGCGCTTTGATCGTAGAAGCCCGATGTCAGCGCGGCGTCGGCGAGCGACCGGCCGGCCTGCAATTCCCGCAGCGCCGCGCGCAGCCGCAACTGGTTCAGATCAGCATCTGACGAAGGCGCTCGAAGAGGCGCGCGGCGCGGGGTGGATCGGACGATCGAATGAAGCCGACGTCGTCGTGCGCGCGCCGCGCGACATGCTCGACGCGCTGACGCCGCTACGCGCCGCGTTGGCCGCGGTTTTCATCGTCGCCGACGTGAGGCTGGAGGCGGGCGAGGAAATCGCGGTCGCGGTGACGCGCACGCGTCTCGCGCGCTGCGAGCGCTGCCGGCGGCACGAGCCGACGGTCGACGCGCACGCCGGCGACGACGCGCGCTGCGAGCGCTGCCGCCACGCGCTGTCGCGGCGGGTGCTCGCGAACTAGCGAGCCGGACTGCGGCGCAGGGCGCACGCCGCCGAAGGCCGTGCCGCTCTTGCCCGAATTCCTGCGCGCGGCTCGCGAGCGACGAAGACAGCGGCGATGCGACGTTTCACCGATGAGACGGGCCGGGCCGCTGCGCGGCCCGGCCCGTGCGGCCGGCGTCACGTTACATGTTCCGTAACGTCGGCGCGGTCCGCGCGGCGCCGCGCCGGCGCAGGCTCGCCGCGCCGGCATCGACGGCGCGTCGTTCGGTTGGCACTCTTATTGCTCTTGAATGGGAGGGAACCGGATTCAGGGAGCTTCAAATGGGATTCGTCGAGGTCGGGCGCCGGCGCGGGAGCGTCGCGGAGTCGAACGAAATCGACGGCGCGGCGCTGATCGCCGAGGTGGCGTCCGAGACGCTCGCCGCGGCCGACGCCGCGCCGCGCGATCAGGCGCCGCCGCTCACGCTGTACGGCGCGTATCGGCAGGGCTTTGCCGACTATCTGGCGGGCCGGCCGAATCCGTATCGGATCGGCAGCCGTTTCGCCGGCATCTGGCACGAAGGGCACGCGGAGGCCGCGTCGAACGATGCGCTCGATTTCGCGACGCGCGCGCGGGCCTGCTGGGGCGCACGCGCGGCGGCGAACCCGATCGCGTTTCTCCGCCGGCGCCGCTAGGCGCCGTCAATCGACGCGCGCGGGCGGCGCGCCCGACGCTTCAGCCGAGCGCGCCGCCCGGCGGCAGGCCGGCGAGCGCATGCGTGCGCATCATCTTCCGATACCACAGCGTCCACGTCATCAGCGCGCCGTAGATGCCGTAGCCGACGAATGGCGCGACGACGAGCGCGCGCTCGACCGGCCAATGCCAGGTGATCCACGCGCGCAGCAGGTTCTCGGCGACGAGGCCGGCGCCCCAGACGAGCGTCATCAGCCGCATCGACGACACGAACGCCGGCCGTTCCGCCCATAGCTCGTCGATCCGCGCGGCGCCGTCGTACGCCTCGCGCGCGACCGTCGCCCGCGCGAGATGGAACACGAGCGGCTTTTGCAGCGCGAGCGACACGAGGAACGCGACGCCGATCGCACCGGAGGCGAGCGATTCGCGCATCAGCAGCATCCGCGGGCTGCCGCCCGCGAGCGCGGCGGCGATCGACAGCACGATGCCGAGCAGCACGAGCGCGGACAGCGCGTCGACCCGCCTGAAGCGCGCGAGCTCCAGCCCGCTCCAGACGAGCGGCGGCGCGGCCGACGCGATCAGGCCGCCCGTCTCGCCCCAATACGGCACGGCGGCGCGATACGCGGCCCAGGGCAGCAGCAGGTTCACCGTCAATTCAGCGAGAAGACCGGGGCGTATTTTCATGGCGGCGACGTGGTCCGTTGGATTGACGACCGGGGCGCGGTCGGCGCGCGGATCGCATCCGTTTTATTGCACGCACCCATCATGCCGGATTTTTGCCGGCTTCGAGCGAAACGTTCGTCCGACGCGCCGGCGTCCGGCACGCGTCCGGCACGGGCCGCTACGCGGGCTTGCCCGATGCCCGGCGCGCGAAGAAATCGAGCGCGTGCTGGCGCGTCGTCATCGGCGCGAGGCTCGCGGCCGGATCGAGCCCGTCGCGCCGCGACGTGCCCGTCACGAGGCTCTTCTGCAGATCGTTGAGGGGCGCGGTGGGCGGCGGATGAACGAAGTCCATGGCCGGCGCGCGATCGCCGGCAGATCGGCGCGCGGCGTGTCGCGCGTGAAGAGTTGCGCGAGCGTCGGCGCGTTCGCGATCCGCGCGCTCTTCAGCATCCTGTCGGGCGGGATGCCGAGCCAGTCGCGCAGCGTCGCGAGGATCGACGTATGGTCGTACGGGACCGCGGTCGGCGAGCGGAACACGGTGCCCGCTTCGATGTACGGCGACACGACGACGGCCGGCACGCGCACGCCGAAGCGATAGAAGCCGAATGTCTCGTCGCCGGGGGCGCTCGCGTCGTCGGGCGGCGTCGCGTTCGCGGGCGGCAGGACATGATCGAAGCAGCCGCCGTGCTCGTCGTAGGTCACGACGAGCACCGTGCGGGGCCAGCCGGGCGACGTGCTGATCGCCGTCCAGATGTCGTGCAGGAACGTGTCGCCCGCGCGCACGTCGTGCGGCGGATGCTGGTCGTTCGGCTCGAACAGGAAGCTCGGCTCGATGAACGCGTATTGCGGCAGCGCGTCGTGCCTGCACGCGGCGGCGAAGTCCCCGAAATGCTTGAAATGGTCGGCCATCGCGTCGGCCCACAGCGTCGGAAACATCGTGTGCGTCAGCGACGGCGTGACGATCGTGTCGCTGTATACCGCCCAGCTCGCGCCGATCGACGTCAGCACGTCGAAGATCGTCGGCACGTTCCATGCGAGCGGATCGGGCATCGCGCCGTTGTTCACGTGTCCGTTCGACGTGCCCGCGTGCGCGAACGCGCGGTTCGGCCAGGTCTGGCTCGGCACCGACGCGAACCACGCGTCGGACACCGCGTACGCGCGCGCGAGCGCCGTCAGCGTCGGCAACTGCGCGACGCTGTGGCATTGCATCACGTGGCCCGGATCGGTCGTCTGCGTCGTTTCGTAATTGACGACGAAGCCTTGCATCGGCGGCCACGGCGCGTTCGCGCCGCTCGGGCCGAGGATCTGGCTCGTCACGTTGACGAAGGTCTCCTGCGGATCGGGGGTCACGCTGTTCGCGGCTTCCAGCGTGACGGCGATCATCTTGCCGGCCGTCGACGGATTCGCCATCTCGGGCTTCAGTCCGTCGAACTGCGGCGAGCTGTGCGCGGGCAGCACGTGCGCGGGTTGCGTGCCGGGCGGATAGAGCCAGCCGAGCATCGTGTCGAACGAGCGGTTCTCGAACATCACGACGACGACGTGCTCGACGTTTTCCAGGATCTTCGCCACGATCTTCTCCTTCTTATGCGCAAACGGCGTCGCGGAGCGTCCTGCCGGGCGCGTGCGACGGGCCCCGTGCGCCGCGCGGCGGCTGACGTTCGGGCGTCGATCCGGGGAGGCGCGTGTCGTGCCGCTTGTGGCGCCTCCGCGCGGAAATATGGATTAGATATATCCGATATTTCGGGAAAAACAAGGCGCGATGACGCTGCCCACGACCGCCGCGATCGCAGTGACGATCGCGACGAGGTCGGCGCCGCTCGTAGACGAGCGGACGTCACGCGGTTCCCGGCAGAATTCGGTGGTGATGCTGCAGCGGGGGCGCGGCGCGCCTACCGACGCTCGCGCCGCAGCCGCGCGAGCGTCTGCCACGCGCAGCCGGCCGTCGCGCCCGCGATGCCGAGCATCGCGACGAGCACGCCGGATCCGAAGCCGGGCGGCATCTCGCCGGAGCCGGGCGGGGATGGCTTCGCGAGCAGCGCGCACGCGGCGCCCGCGACGATCAGCGCGGCGCACGCGAGCCAGTATCCGCGCCCGCGCGCTTGCCTGAGCGCGGAGTACAGCGCCCAGCCGAGGCCGAACAGATACAGCGTCGCCAGCGTGCCGAGTCCGATCCATTCGGCGAAAGGCGTCGTGCCGGCGGCGGCGAGCGTGGCGGGGGCGGTCATCGAATCGGCACCTCTTCGTGTCGGAAAAGTCGGAAACGGCCGGCTATCTTAGCGAATCGCATCGAACGCGCACAGGTTGCGCACGTTGCCCTTGTCAGAATCGGGGCGACGCCAGCGGAACCCGCGCGGTCTGTCTAGAATCGACGCTTTCCGGCCCACGAGGATCTGCACGATGAAATCGGTTTTCGAAGCTCCCGCATCCGCGGCATCCGCCGCAACGGACGATGCCGCGCTCGCCGAGCGGCTCGATCGCGTGCTCGCGACGGCGCTGGCCGAGCGGCGCGTCGTCGGCGCGGTCGCGCTCGTCGCGCGGCACGGCGAGGTGGCCTACCGGCGCGCGCACGGCTTCGCGGAGCGCGAAACGCAGCGGCCGATGCGCGAGGACACGCTGTTGCGCCTGTCGTCGATCACGAAGCCGATCGTGACCGCCGCCGTGCTGCGCCTCGTCGCCGACGGCCGGATCGCGCTCGACGCGCCGATCACGCGATGGCTGCCCGCGTTCGCGCCGAAGCTGTCCGACGGTCGCGCACCCGCGCTCACCGTGCATCAATTGCTGACGCACACGGCGGGGTTGAGCTACGGGCTGCTCGAAGAACCGGGCTCGATCTACCACACGCTCGGCATCTCGGACGGGATCGATCTCGTCGACTTCGATCTCGCGGAGAACCTGCGGCGCATCGCGGCCGCGCCGCTCGCATTCGAGCCCGGCAGCGCGTGGCGCTATTCGCTCTCGCTCGATGTGCTCGGCGCGGCGATCGAGCGCGTGACGGGGCTCGCGCTGCCCGACGCGGTCGCGCAGCTCGTCACGACGCCGCTCGGGATGCGCGACACGGGCTTCGTCGCGTCCGATCCGGCGCGCTTCGCGGTCGCGTACGCGAACGCCGCGCCGGAGCCCGCGCGGATCACCGACAACCTCGACGTGCCGCTGCCCGAAGGGCAGGGCGTCGCGGTGCGCTTCGCGCCGTCGCGCGTGTTCGACGCGTCGGCGTTTCCGTCGGGCGGCGCGGGGATGTACGGCAGCGCCGACGACGTGCTGCGCTTGCTCGAGGCGATTCGCACGGGCGGCGACGGATTCTTGCCGGCGGCGCTCGTCACGGCGACGCGCACCGACCACACCGGACCGGCCGCCGAGACGCGCGGGCCCGGCTGGGGCTTCGGCTACGGCGGCGCGGTGCTGTCCGATCCGGCGCTCGCGCAGTCGCCGCAAAGCGTGGGGACGTTGCAATGGGGCGGCGTCTACGGGCATTCGTGGTTCGTCGACGCGGCGCGCGGCCTCACCGTGCTGCTGATGACGAACACCGCGTATGAAGGGATGTCGGGGCCGTTGACGGTCGAGGTGCGCGACGCGGTTTATCGCGTGTAATCACGTGTAATCGGCGGGCCGGTGCGGCGATTGCGCGGCGTGACGATAGGCGGCGCGCGGCGTCGCGCCGGTCGATGCGCGAAGGTGCGGCGTCGGGCGCGCCGCGCCGCGATTCGGCGCGGCGCATCCGCATCGCCCACATCGCCCGCATCGCCCACATCGCCCGCATCGCCCACATCGCCCGCATCGCCCACATCGCCCACATCGCCCACATCGCCCGCATCGCCCACATCGCCCGCATCGCCCACATCGCCCACATCGCCCACATCGCCCACATCGCCCACATCGCCCACATCGCCCACATCGGACGACGGCGGCTCGCGCCACGCACGAGCCGCGCACGAGCCGCGCACGACGGCCGCCGGCCGCTAGCCCTGCCCATCCGGCCCCGCATGCTCGGGCGCGCGGTTCAGCAGATGCGTGCGCGTATCCGCCGCGAGCGACACGTAGCGCTCGTATTGCCGCAGCACGTCGGCGATGATCTCGTCGCCGCGCAGATACTCGATGTCGTAGCCGAGCCGCCCGTCCGCGAAGAACGTCAGCACTTCGTACACGTGCTCGCGCTGCGCCTCGGGCTCGGCCGCCTCGCGGATCCGGAACGCAGGCGCGGACTTGCGCGACACCCGCGCGCCGTACACGAAGTCGCGCTGCGCGGGCGCGGGCACGGTGAGGCGCACCGCGTCGTCGTCGTCGCGCGCGACGTGCGCGTCGACGCCGCCCGCCTTCAATTCGCCCGCGACCTTGCGCAGCGCGGGCTCGACCGTCTCCGCGACGAACTGCCGGGCCTCGGCGTCGGTCGTCTGCCGCAGGATCTGCGACAGACGGTGACGCCAGTGCTGGCCAGTCCAGAAATTCGTCGCGGGCGCCATGTCCTGCGAGTAGTGCGCGTGGTCCGCCTTCAGGCCGCGCCAGAGCCCGTAGCAGAGCGCGAGCATCACGAGCGCGACGGGCAGCGCGGCGACGAGCGTCAGCGCCTGCAGCGCCTTCAGCCCGCCCGCGACGAGCAGCACCGACGCCGTCACGCCGAGCACGGCCGCCCAGAAGAGCCGCTGCCAGACGGGCGAATGCGCGGCGCCGCGCGTCGCGATCGCGTCGATCACGAACGCGCCCGAATCGGCCGACGTCACGAAGAACACCGCGATCAGCACGATCGCCGCGAGCGACAGCAGTTGCGTGAGCGGCAGGTAATCGAAGAAGCGGAACAGCAGCGCATCGACGTTGGTCGCGGTCTGCGCGAGCGCGCCCGCGGCCGCGTGCGTGTCGATCCAGATCGCGCTGTTGCCGAACGCGGTCATCCAGACGAGATTGAACGCGGTCGGCACGAGCAGCACGCCAATCACGAACTGGCGGATCGTGCGGCCGCGCGAGATGCGCGCGATGAACATCCCGACGAACGGCGACCACGACACCCACCACGCCCAGTAGAGCAGCGTCCAGCCGCCGAACCAGCCTTTCTCGTTCGGCGTCTCGTACGCGTACGTGCGAAACGACAGCGACACGAGCTTCGACAGATACTCGCCGATGTTGTCGCCCATCGCGCGCAGCAGGAACGACGTCGGCCCCGCGATGACGACGAACGCGAGCAGCGCGAACGCGAGCATCAGGTTCAGCTCGGACAGCCGGCGCACGCCCTTGTCGAGCCCGCTCGCGGCGGAGAGCCCGGCCAGCGTAACGACGACCGCGACGAGGCCGACGCGGAACGTATCGCTGTCGGTGTCCCAGCCGGCGACCGTATGCAGGCCCGCGCTCAGCTGCAGTACGCCGTAGCCGAGCGTCACCGCGATCCCGGCGATCGTGCCGACGAGCGCGAATGCGTCGACCGTGTGGCCGATCCAGCCGTTCACGCCTTCGCGCAGCACCGGATAGAGGCCCGAGCGCAGCGTGAGCGGCAGGTTGTAGCGAAAGCCGAAGTACGCGAGCACGAGACCCATCACGCCGTAGGTCGCCCACGCGTGCAGCCCCCAGTGGAAGAACGACATCAGCATCGCCTCCTGCGCGGCGGCGGGCGTGCCGCCTGCGGCCGTCGGCGGCTTCAGGTAGTGCTGGATCGGCTCGCCGACGCCGAAGTACATGAGGCCGATGCCCATGCCGGCCGCGAACAGCATCGCGGTCCACGACACGAAGCTGAATTCGGGCTCGGCGTCGTCGGGGCCGAGCTTGATGTTGCCGAAGCGGCTTGCCGCGATCAGCACGAGGAAGATCAGGAAGGTCGTGATCGCGAGCACGTAGAACCAGTCGAAACGCGCGATGATCCATTGCTGGCCGGCGCCGAAGAGCGCGCCCGCTTCGTTCGGCCGCAGCGCGCAGACGGCGAGGAGCGCGCCGATCACGGCGAGTGACGGCACGACGACTTGCGGCTTGAGCGTCGTGCGCGGCGTAGGTCGGGATGAGGGCATAAGCGGGTTTCCGGAAAAAGTGGCGTCGCGGAGCGTGCGCGTCAGCCGAGGCCGGCGCCGGGACGGCGCGGACGGCCCGGCTGCGGCAACGCGCGCGCGAAGCGCAGGGTGGAGGGGCGGGAGCAGCGAGGATGCAGGCTGAAACTGACAGATTGTAAGCTATTCGGCGAAGTTGCCCGAAAAAGCGGGGCGGATTACCTCGAGCGCACCATCTGGCATGGGTTTCCGGCGATCGTCCGGAGGCAGTGCAAACCCCGATGAAAATTTATTTTTTCCATCTAGCCAATTGTGTAAATTTACTTTCATCGATATACGCCGCACCGCATCCGCCGCATGCCCAGCTCCAGTCCGACCGCCACGCCGCTCGGCGCCGAACCGTCGATCTCCGCGCGCCTCGCCGCCGCGCTGCCGTCGCTCACGCCGATTCATCGGCGGATGGGCGAGTACGTGCTCGCCCATCCGTTCCGCGCGGCGACGATGCGGATCGACGAGCTCGCGAACGCGGTCGATGCGTCGATCGCGACCGCGAACCGCTTCGCGCGCGCGCTCGGCTTCGACGGCTATCCGGCGCTGCGCGCGGCGCTCGTGCGCGGCTTCGAGGCGACGCTCGCGCCCGTCGAGCGGCTGCGCTCCGCGCAGGAGCGCGATGCGGGCGCGCGCGGCGGCGAACTGATCGAAGCGAGCTTCGAGCAAGCGGTCGCGAACCTCGAACGCACGCGCGAGCGGCTCGATCGCGCGAACGTCGAGGCGGCCGTCGACTCGCTGCTCGCCGCGCGCCGGATCTTCATCGTCGGAATGGGCGCGAGCGCGTTTCTCGCTGGATTGATGGAGCACGGGCTGTCCGTGTATCGCGACAACGTGCAGTCGCTCGCGCTGCTAGGCGGCCCGACCGACGCCGCGCGACGCCTGTTCAGCGCGCGCGACGACGATCTCGTCGTCGCGATCGCGTTTCCGCGCTACGTGTACGACACGATCGAGCTCACGCGCCGCGCGGCCGAGCGGGGCGCGCCGGTGCTCGCGATCACCGACGGGCCGGAGTCGCCGATCGCGTCGTTCGCGATGTGCGCGCTTTACGTGAATGCCGAGCGGCGGCTCGCGGCGACGTCCGAGGCCGCGGTGCTCGCGCTCGTCGAAGCGCTGATCGACGCGGTCGCGCATCGTTCGCAGCGCTCGGCGCGCGCCGCCGCCGAAGTGACCGAATTCATGCTGCCGTGGCTCGAAGCGCGGGGCGCGACCGCCGCGCCGCTTCGCCCGCCGCGCCGTTCCAGGAAAACCGACTGATGACTTCACCCGCAATCATTGCGATTCATGGCGGCGCAGGCACGATCCTGCGCAACGCGATGACGGCCGACGCCGAAGCGCAGTACCGCGCCGAGCTGAACGCGATCCTCGCCGCCGCACAGGCCGTGCTCGCCGATGGCGGCAACGCGCTCGACGCGGTCAGCGTCGCGGTGCGGATGCTCGAGGATTGCCCGCTTTTCAACGCGGGGCGCGGCGCCGTCTACACGGCCGACGGCACGCACGAGCTCGACGCCGCGATCATGGACGGCGCGACGCTGAAGGCGGGCGCGATCTGCTGCGCGACGCGCGTGCGCAACCCGGTGCTCGCCGCGCGGCGCGTGCTCGAGGCGAGCGAGCATGTGATGTTCGCGGGCGCGGGCGCCGACGCGTTCGCGGCCGCGCAGGGGCTCGACCTCGCCGAGCCGGGCTACTTCGACACCGAGTTCCGCCGCGCGCAGTGGCTGAAGGCGCGACAGTCGTCGGGCGTGCTGCTCGACCACGACGCGGCGACGCTCGCGTTCGGCAACGGCAACGGCAACGGCGCCGCGTTCGCGCCGCAGCCGCTCGATCCGGATCGCAAGCACGGCACGGTCGGCGCGGTCGCGCGCGATCTGCGCGGCCATCTCGCCGCAGCCACGTCGACGGGCGGGATCACGAACAAGCAGCCGGGGCGCGTTGGCGACACGCCGATCATCGGCGCGGGCTGCTACGCGAACGATGCGACGTGCGCGGTGTCGTCGACGGGCACGGGCGAGATGTTCATCCGGCTCGCGACCGCGTACGACGTGTCCGCGCAGATCGAATACCGCGGCGCGACGCTCGCATCGGCCGCGTACGACGTCGTGATGAACAAGCTGCCGCGGATCGCCGGCCGCGGCGGGATCATCGCGATCGATGCGCGCGGCAATCTCGCGATGCCGTTCAACACCGAAGGGATGTATCGCGGCTACGCGCGCGTCGGCGAGACGCCCGTGACCGCGATCTACCGTGAAGAGGCGGCGTGACGGCGCGGCCGTCCGATCGCAGAAACAGGAGAGCCAGATGAGCGCGAGCCGATCCGCCCCGAGCCTGCCCGAGCAGCGCGTGCTCGAAGTCGACGGGCTGTCCGTCACGTTCCGCCGCGAGGGCGCCGCGTTCGAAGCGGTGCGCGGGTTGTCGTTCCACGTCGATCGCGGCGAGACGCTCGCGATCGTCGGCGAATCGGGCTCCGGCAAGTCGGTGACGTCGCTCGCGCTGATGCGCCTCGTCGAGCACGGCGGCGGCGCGATCGCGGGCGGCAGGATCGTGCTGCGCCGACGCAATGGCGCGGCGCTCGATCTCGTGCGCGCGTCGCCGTCGATGCTGCGCACGGTGCGCGGTGCGGACGTCGCGATGATCTTCCAGGAGCCGATGACGTCGCTCAATCCGGTCTTCACGGTCGGCGACCAGATCAGCGAGGCGATCGCGCTGCATCAGAACAAGCGCGCGAGCGAAGCGCGCGCGGAGGCGCTGCGTCTTCTCGACCTCGTGCGGATTCCGGAGGCGCGCCGCGTGTTCGCGCGTCATCCGCATCAGTTGTCGGGCGGGATGCGGCAGCGCGTGATGATCGCGATGGCGCTGTCGTGCCGGCCCGCGCTGCTGATCGCCGACGAGCCGACGACCGCGCTCGACGTGACGATCCAGGCGCAGATCCTCCAGCTGATCCGCGGGCTGCAGGACGAAATGGACATGGGCGTGATCTTCATCACGCACGACATGGGCGTCGTCGCGGAAGTCGCCGATCGCGTGCTCGTCATGTATCGCGGC
The DNA here is from genome assembly GCF_001522845.1 of Burkholderia sp. BDU5. Classification (NCBI taxonomy): domain Bacteria; kingdom Pseudomonadati; phylum Pseudomonadota; class Betaproteobacteria; order Burkholderiales; family Burkholderiaceae; genus Burkholderia; species Burkholderia sp. BDU5. Next base: position 36,531 of record NZ_LOWC01000112.1, read on the forward strand.
GAGAAGGTCGAGGAGGGCGTGTCCGATGCGATCTTCGCCGCGCCGTCCCATCCCTATACGAAGGCGCTGCTCGCGGCGGTGCCGCGGCTCGGGTCGATGCAGGGCACTGACGCGCCGGCGAAGTTTCCGCTGCTGCGCTTCGATCCGGTGGCGGGCGACGCGGTCCTGGTCGCGAGCGACGCCGCCGCGCCCGCGACGCCTGCGACGCCTGCGACGCCCACGACGCCCACGACGCCCGCCGCGACGCTTGCTCCGGTCGCTCCGCCGGCGCCGGAGGCGCCCGCCGCGCCGCCTTCCGCGCAAGCGGCGGTCGACCCTTCGTCCGCGCCGCTCTTGCGCGTGCGCGACCTTGTCACGCGCTTCCCGATCAAGAGCGGCGCGTTCAGCCGCGTGTCGCAATACGTGCATGCGGTCGAGCGCGTGAGCTTCGACCTGCGCGCGGGCGAGACGCTCGCGCTCGTCGGCGAGTCGGGCTGCGGCAAGTCGACGACGGGCCGCTCGCTGCTGCGCCTCGTCGACAACCTGAGCGGCTCGATCGAATTCGAAGGCCGCGAGATCCGCGCGCTGAAGGGCCGCGAACTGCAGGCGCTGCGCCGAAACATCCAGTTCATCTTCCAGGATCCGTTCGCATCGCTGAACCCGCGCTTGACAGTCGGCTTCTCGATCATGGAGCCGCTCCTCGTGCACGGCGTCGCGAGCGGCAAGGCGGCGCAGGCGCGCGTCGACTGGCTGCTCGATCGCGTCGGCCTGCCCGCCGACGCCGCGCGCCGCTATCCGCACGAGTTCTCCGGCGGCCAGCGGCAGCGGATCGCGATCGCGCGCGCGCTCGCGCTGAACCCGAAGGTCGTGATCGCCGACGAGTCGGTGTCGGCGCTCGACGTGTCGGTGCAGGCGCAGATCGTCAACCTGATGCTCGACCTGCAGCGCGAGCTCGGCGTCGCGTATCTGTTCATCTCGCACGACATGGCGGTCGTCGAGCGGATCAGTCATCGCGTCGCGGTGATGTACCTCGGCCAGATCGTCGAGATCGGTCCGCGCCGCGCGGTGTTCGAGACGCCGCGCCATCCGTACACGAAGAAGCTGATGAGCGCGGTGCCGATCGCCGATCCCGCGCGCCGCCACGCGCAGCGCACGCTGCCCGCCGACGATCTGCCGAGCCCGATCCGCGCGATCGGCGACGAGCCTGTCGTCGCGCCGCTCGTCGCGGTCGGGCCGGAGCACTTCGTCGCCGAGCATCGGGTTGGCGGCGCGTATTGAGGCTTGCAGACACGCAGACATACAGACACGCAAAGCGCTGACGGCGCGGCGCGACGGTTGCGCAAAGGCAGCGGCAACAGGCAAACGCAACATGCAGGCAGCATCGAATCACGAGGGAAGCAAGGAAGACCGCAGGAAGCCCGGCGCGCAGGATTCCGGAGCATCAGGATTCCGGATTCGCGAAACGCACGGCAGCAGGACCACACGAGCCCAGATCCACGCACTACCGAAGCATCGCAAAGGAGCCCACACATGACTATGCCGCATTCGTTCTTGCCATTCTCGCCGCGCGCGCTGATCGCCGCCTGCGCAGGCGTCATCGCGATGTCGTCCGCCTCGCTCGCGTTCGCCGAGCGGACCGCTGTGATGGCCGTCGATTCGACGTTCACGACGCTCGACCCGTACGATTCGAACGACACGCTGTCGCAGGCGGTGTCGAAGTCGTTCTATCAGGGCCTGTTTGGCTTCGACAAGGACATGAAGCTCGTGAACGTGCTTGCGACCGGCTACGACGCGAGCCCCGACGCGAAGGTCTACACGATCAAGCTGCGCCAGAGCGTGAAGTTCCAGGACGGCACCGATTTCACCGCCGCCGCGGTGAAGGCGAACTTCGACCGCGTGACCGATCCGGCGAACAAGCTCAAGCGCTACAACCTGTTCCGCCGGATCGCGAAGACCGAGGTCGTCGATCCGTACACGGTGAAGGTCACGCTGACCGAGCCGTTCTCCGCGTTCATCAACGTGCTCGCGCACCCGTCCGCCGTGATGATCTCGCCCGCCGCGCTGAAGAAATACGGGCGCGACATCGCGCTGCATCCGGTCGGCACCGGCCCGTTCGAGTTCGTCGAATGGAAGCAGACCGACGACCTGAAGGTGAAGAAGTTCGCCGCCTACTGGAAGCCGGGCTATCCGAAGATCGATGCGATCGACTGGAAGCCCGTCGTCGACAACAACACGCGCGCCGCGCTGATGAAGACGGGCGAGGCCGACTTCGCGTTCCGCATTCCGTTCGAGCAGACGGCCGACCTGAAGGCGAACGCGAAGGTCGACGTGATCGAGCGCACGTCGATCATCCAGCGCTATGTCAGCCTGAACATGATGCAAAAGCCGTTCGACAACCCGAAGGTCCGCCAGGCGCTCAATTACGCGGTCAACAAGGATGCGCTCGCGAAGGTCGCGTTCGCCGGCAACGCGACGCCCGCGACGGGCATCGTGCCGCAGGGCGTCGACTACGCAGTGAAGCTCGGCCCGTGGCCGTACGATCCGGCGAAGGCGCGCGCGCTGCTGAAGGAGGCGGGCTATCCGAACGGCTTCGAGACGACGCTCTGGTCCGCGTACAACAACTCGACGTCGCAAAAGGCGATCCAGTTCGTCCAGCAGCAGCTCGCGCAAGTGGGCGTGAAGGCGCAGGTGCAGGCGCTCGAGGCGGGTGAGCGGGTCGCGAAAGTCGAGAGCGCGCAGGACCCGGCGAAGGCGCCCGTGCGGATGTACTACATCGGCTGGTCCGCGTCGACGGGCGAGTCGGACTGGGCGATCACGCCGCTGCTGGCTTCCGCGTCGTTTCCGCCGAAGCTCGTGAATACCGCGTACTACAGGAACGACGCGGTCGACGCCGATCTCGCGAAGGCGCTCGCGACGACCGATCGCGCGAAGAAGGCCGAGCTGTATGCGGACGCGCAAAAGCGCATCTGGTCCGACGCGCCGTGGATTCCGCTCGTGCAGGAGAAGATCGTCTATGCGCGCAGCAAGCGTCTGCAGGGCGCGTACGTGATGCCCGACGGCTCGTTCAACTTCGACGAGATCGCGATCAAGTGACGCGAAACGACCCGGGCGATTCGAACGGTCCGAACGGTCCGAACGATTCGAACGATTCGAACGGTCCGAACGATTCGAACGATTCGAACGATCCGAACGGTCCGAACGGTCCGAACGGTCCGAACGGTCCGAACGATTCGAACGATTCGAACGATTCGAACGATTCGAACGGTCCGAACGGTCCGAACGGTCCGAACGGTCCGAACGGTCCGAACGATTCGAACGATTCGAACGATTCGAACGATTCGAACGGTCCGAACGGTCCGGTCGCTTCGGGCATAGGCGGCGCGCGGTCCGACCGCGCGCCGCATCGAGGTGCAAGCGCATGCTGAATTTTCTGGTCAAACGATTGTTCGGGCTCCTGCCGACGCTCGTGAGCGTCGCGGTGCTGGTGTTCCTGTTCGTCCACCTGCTGCCGGGCGATCCCGCGCGGCTCGCGGCCGGTCCCGAGGCCGACGACGCGACGGTCGCGCTCGTGCGCGCCGACCTCGGCCTCGACAAGCCGCTGCCGACGCAGTTCGCGAACTTCTTCGTGCGGATCGCGCATTTCGATTTCGGCACGTCGACGCGCAGCAGGCGGCCTGTTTCGACCGAGATCGGCGAGCGCTTCATGCCGACGCTGTCGCTGACCCTCGTCAGCATGGTCTGGGCGACGCTCTTCGGGATGGCGATCGGCATCGCGTCGGCCGTGTGGCGCAACCGCTGGCCGGACCGCATCGGGATGACGCTCGCGGTGTCGGGCATCTCGTTTCCGGCGTTCGCGCTCGGGATGCTGCTGATGGAAGTGTTCTCGGTGAAGCTCGGCTGGCTGCCCGTCGTGCCGGACGGCTCGTGGCGGAGCTACGTGCTGCCGTCGCTGACGCTCGGCGCGGCCGTGGCGGCGGTGATGGCGCGCTTCACGCGCGCGTCGTTCGCCGAAGTGCTGCACGAGGATTTCGTGCGCACCGCGCGCGCGAAAGGCGTGCGCGAGCCGCTGGTCGTGCTGAAGCACTGCCTGCGCAACGCGATGATTCCGGTCGTCACGATGATGGGGCTGCAGTTCGGCTTTCTGCTCGGCGGGTCGATCGTCGTCGAGGCGGTGTTCAACTGGCCGGGGCTCGGGCGCCTCCTCGTCGATGCGGTGACGATGCGCGACTACCCGGTGATCCAGGCGATCGTGCTGCTGTTCTCGCTCGAGTTCATCCTGATCAATCTGACCGTCGACGTGCTGTACGCGGTCATCAATCCGACGATCCGTTTCAAGTGAGGCGCGCATGAACGCGACTGTTCCCACCCCTTCCGCGTCCGCCACTGCCGTCGCGTCGACCGCGATCCGCACGCCGTGGAGCGAATTCTGGCGCAAGTTCAGGAAGCAGCACGTCGCGCTCGCGGCGGGCGCGTTCGTGCTGCTGCTCGTCGTCGTCGCGATCGTCGGCCCGCATTTCGTGCCGTACGATCCGGAGAACTATTTCGACTACGATGCACTGAACGCGGGGCCGTCGGCCGCGCACTGGTTCGGCGTCGATTCGCTCGGACGCGACATCTTCAGCCGGATCGTCGCGGGCGCGCGGATCTCGCTCGCCGCAGGCTTCTTCTCGGTCGCGCTCGGCGCCGTGATCGGCACGCTCTTCGGCCTGCTCGCCGGCTACTACGAAGGCTGGTGGGACCGCGCGACGATGCGCGTCGCCGACGTGCTGTTCGCGTTTCCGGGGATCCTGCTCGCGATCGGCGTCGTCGCGATCCTCGGCAACGGGATGATCAACGTGATCTGCGCGGTGGCCGTGTTCAGCGTGCCCGCGTTCGCGCGGCTCGTGCGCGGCAACACGCTCGCGCTCAAGCAGATGACCTACGTCGAGGCCGCGCGCAGCATCGGCGCGTCCGATCGGACGATCATCATGCGGCACGTCCTGCCGGGCACGGTGTCGTCGGTCGTCGTCTACTTCACGATGCGGATCGGCACGTCGATCATCACGGCGGCGAGCCTGTCGTTCCTCGGCCTCGGCGCGCAGCCGCCGACGCCCGAGTGGGGCGCGATGCTCAACGAGGCGCGCGCCGACATGGTCAACGCGCCGCACGTCGCGCTCTTTCCGAGCATCGCGATTTTTCTGACCGTGCTCGCATTCAACCTGCTCGGCGACGGGCTGCGCGACGCGCTCGATCCGAAGCTGGAACGGCAGTGATGGGCGCGTCTTCCGAACGCGCGCCGGCCGCGGCGGCGCCGCACGTCGGCGCGCTGCCTGCCGGGCCGCTCGGCAGCCTCGCCGACGTCGCGGGCGTGACGGTCGGCCACGCGACGCTCGACGCGCACGGCGTGCAGACCGGCGTGACCGTCGTGCGGCCGCACGCGGGCGACGTCTATCGCGACAAGGCGCCCGCCGCCGCCGCGGTGATCAACGGCTTCGGCAAGAGCATCGGGCTCATGCAGGTCGACGAGCTCGGCGTGGTCGAGACGCCGCTCGCGCTGACGAACACGTTCGGCGTCGCCGCGGTCGCGCACGCGCAGATCCGTGCGGCGATCGACGCGAATCCGCGGATCGGCCGCGCATGGCCGACTGTCAATCCGCTCGTGTTCGAGTGCAACGACGGCTATCTGAACGATCTGCACGCGTTCGCGGTGACGCCCGCGCATTACGCGCAGGCGCTCGCCGACGCGCGGCCCGGGTTCGCGCGCGGCGCGGTCGGCGCGGGGCGCGGGATGTCGTGCTTCGACCTGAAAGGCGGGATCGGCTCGGCGTCGCGCGTCGTGCGCGCGGCGGGCGACGCGTGGACGGTCGGCGCGCTCGTGCTCGCGAATTTCGGACGCCTGCCGATGCTGACGATCGCGGGCGTGCCGGTCGGCCGGATGATCGCCGGGCGGGATGCGGGCGGCTCAGGCAAGGCGGGCCGTTCGGGCGATCCGGATGGCGCGGGCGGCGGGATCGCGCCGCGCGGCGCGCCGGACGCCGCCGCTTCGCATCCGGACGCGCCGCCGCCCGAGCAGGGCTCGATCATCATGCTCGTTGCGACCGACGCGCCGCTGTCGTCGCGGCAGCTGAAGCGCGTCGCGCTGCGCGCGGCTGCGGGCCTTGCGCGGACGGGGTCGGTGTACGGCCACGGCAGCGGCGACATCGCGCTCGCGTTCTCGACCGCATACACGGTGCCGCACGACGCCGAGCGCGTCGCGCTGCCGGCGCTCGTCGCCGATGCGGCGCTCGATCCGCTGTTCGCCGCCGCGGCCGACAGCGTCGAGCAGGCGATCGTCGACGCGCTGTGGCAGGCGACGCGCGTCGCGGGCCGCGACGGCCATGCGCGCCGCGCGCTGCGCGACGCGGCGCCGGAACTCGAACGATGGCTGCGCGAATCGCGCGCGGGAGACTGATGAAAGTCCTGATTTCGACCGATATCGAAGGGATCGCGGGCGTCGTGAGCGTCGAGCAGACGCGCGCGGGCAATCCCGAATACGAACGCGCGCGCCGCTGGATGACGGCCGAGGCGAACGCTGCCGTCGAAGGCGCGTTCGCGGGCGGCGCGACGCGCGTGTGGGTCAACGATTCGCACGGCGGCTTTCGCAACCTGCTGCCGGACGGCCTCGACGCCCGCGCGCGCGTCGTGCTCGGCAAGCCGCGCACGCTCGGGATGATGGCGGGCCTCGAAGGCGGGCCGGATCTCGTGTTCATGATCGGCTATCACGCGAAGGCGCAGACGCGCGGCCTGCTCGCGCACACGATCAACAGCTTCGCGTTCGCGCGCGTGCTGCTCGACGGACGTGAAATCGGCGAAGCGGGACTCTATGGCGCGCTTGCGCACGAGTACGGCGCGCACGTCGTGCTGCTGTCCGGCGACGACGTATTCGTCGACGAGACGCGGCCGCTGTTTCCGGCGGCGCGCTTCGTGACCGTGAAGGAGGCGACGGGGTTCGCGAGCGGCGCGTCGATGACGCCCGCCGCCGCGTGCGCGGCGCTCGGCGTCGCGGCGCGGCAGGCGGTCGAGCAGGCGCGCGAGGTCGCGCGCATGGCGCGTCCGCGCGCGCCGCGCGCGGCGATCGGCGAGCTGCAGACGCAGACCGTCGCGGCCGCCGATCTGTTTTGCCTATGGCCGTCGCTCGAACGTGTCGACGCGGTCACGCTGCGGTTCTCTGCGCCGTCGATCGAGCACGTCGTGCGGACGTTGAACTGTCTGTCGGCGATGTCGTTCATGCTGCGTTGAGCGGCGCGTTCCGCGCATGCCGGGCGCCGAGCGTGCGGCGCGTCGCGGCGCGCGGCGACGAAACGCGAACGACCTGTCGCTAGCGCCCGAGCGGCGACGCGCTCGCTCGCTCGAATCCCGCGTGAACCGACGCATAGATGCCGAGCAGTTCGTCCACGTCGAGCGCGCGCTCGCGATGCATCGACTGCGTGCGCACTTCGTCGAGGCATGCGCCCAATTCCGCGTCCGCCGCGCGAATGCCCCGTTGCTCGAGCACATGCGCGATCGAAGCGCGGCCGGAATGCTTGCCGATGACGATCCGCCGTTCGCCGCCGACGATTTCCGGCGGAAACGGCTCGAACGCGCTGCTGTTGCGCAGCGTGCCGTTCGCGTGGATGCCGGACTCGTGCGCGAACACGTTGCCGCCGACGACCGGCTGCCACGGCGGGCAAGGCACGTGCGACGCTTCGCTGACGAGCCGGCTGAGCGCGATGAGCTTCGTCGTGTCGATGCCGAGGTCCGCGTGGTAGAGCCGCTGCAGCGCCATCGCCGTTTGCGCGAGATCGGGCATGCCTGCACGCTCGCCGATACCGTTGACGGTGACGTGGAAGAACGTCGCGCCGGCGAGCAGCCCGGCGATCGTATTGGCGGTCGCGAATCCGAAATCGTTGTGCGCGTGGCATTGCACCGCGATGCCCGATGCGCGCTTCACGCGCGCGACGATGTCCCCGTACTGCTCGGGCGTCAGGATGCCTATCGTGTCGGACAGCCGGATGCGGTCCGCGCCTGCGCGCGCGACGTGTGCGGCATACGCTTCGACGAACGAAATGTCTGAGCGGCCGACGTCCTCCGCGCTGATCGACACGAACGCGCCGCGATCCTTCGCGAGCTTCACGAGATCGGCGGAGCTGTCGAGCAGCCATTGGCGATCCTTCTTGACGCTGTCGTTCAGATGAATGGCCGACGTCGGCAAGCCGATGTGGATCGCCTCGAATCCGAGGTCGAGCGACTGCTCGACATCGTTGCGCACGCCGCGGTTCCAGCCGACGAGATGCGCTTCGTTCTTTCGTTCGAGCAATTCCCGGATGGTGAGCAGCTCCTCGCCGCCCATCGCCGGAATGCCGATTTCGAGCCAGCGGACGCCCGCATCGACGAGCGCGCCGAAGATCGCTTTCTTGCGCGGCCTCGAAAACGCGATTCCGGGCGATTGCTCGCCGTCCCGCAGCGTCGTGTCTTCCAAGATGATTGCATGCATGGCGATGCTCCGTTGAGATTGATTGGGATGCCGAACGCCGTCGCGCGCGGCCGCGCGCGCCGTCGTTCATGCGAGGTCCGCCTACTTCGTCAACGCGCCGGAAAAGCCGATCAGGAAGGTGCCCGTCGTGATGATCGAGCAGCCCAGCACCTTCCTGGCCGAAGCCGGCTCGGACAGAAAGAAACGTCCGATCAGCGCCGCGAACACCACGCTCGTTTCCCGCAGCGACGACACGGGCCCCATCGCGCCTTGCTTCATCGCCCAGATGACGATGCCGTAGCCGAGCGCGGCCGACATGCCGCCGAAGCCCGCCTTGACCAGTTCCCGTTTGCGGCCGCCGAGCGTCAGGCGTCCTTCGAGCAGCCAGTAGGTCGGCAGCATCATCAGCGCGGTGAGCGCAAACATCCACGCCGCGTAGCCGATGCTGTCGCCGGCCGCGCGCGCGCCGATGCCGTCCACGACGCTGTACGCGGCGATCGACGCGCCGGTGCCGAGCGCGTCGGGCAGCGCGCGCGTCCATGCATCGTCGCCGAGCGCGCGCCGGTCGAGGCCCACGGCGAAGATGCCGCCCGAGATCAGCAGCAGGCCGAGCAGCGTCGGCGCGCCGATGCGTTCGCCCACGAACAGCGCCGCGCCCGTCGTGACGAGCACGGGCGACGTGCCGCGCGCGATCGGATAGGCGACGCTCAATTCGCCTCGCTGGTACGCGCGCACGAGCATCAGGTTGTACACGACGTGCAGCACGGCGGAAGCGACGATGCAGGCCCAGCTGTCGCGCGGCGGAATCGGCCGCAGCGGAACGAAGCACAGTGCGAAGAGGCCCATCGCGATGCACAGGACGGTCGACGACCAGAGGCGGCTTCCACTGCTGCGAATCAGCGCGTTCCAGGTCGCGTGCAGCAACGCGGCGAACAGGACGATCAGGATGACGGAGAAAGGCAAGGGAACTCCCGTGAGAGTTGGCGAGCCGGCCGGGCGGCGCAACGCGGCCGGGACGGATCGTTCAGGCTGGCTGCGTCTCGAGCCCCAGCTGCACGCGCGCCTCCTCGGCGGACGCGAGCTCGCCGCCGAGGCGCTCGACGATCCACTTCGCCCTGTCGACCAATTCGGCGTTGCCGGACGCGAGCTTGCCCTTGTCGATGTAGATCGTGTCTTCCATGCCGATCCGGACGTGTCCGCCGAGGATGAACGATTGCGCGAGCATCGGAAATGCGTGCCGGCCGATCGAGAACCCGGTCCATTCGACGCCGGGCGGCAGCAGCGACTTCGCGAAGACGAGCGCCTCCGGCGTCGCCGGCATGCCGTATTTGATGCCGACGATGAGGCTCGCGATCGCCGGATGACTGAACGTGCCGTCGTCGAACAGATCGCGCGCGAGATGCAGGTTGCCGCTGTCGAAGAGTTCCAGCTCGGGGATCGCGCCCGTCTCGTAGATCGCGCGCGCGATGGTCCGGATGCTCGCCGGCGTATTGATGACGACGTCGCCGCCGAAAAACATCGTGTCCAGATCGACGGTCGCGATGTCGGGACGCAGCACGCCGAGATGCGCGACGCGCCGTTCCGGCGGCAGAAGGTTCGTGCGGGGGCCGGGGACGAGCGGGTCGGGCTCTCCCGGCTGAAAACGTCCGCCCGGCCCGGTCGTGATGTTGAGGATCAGCGCCGGATTCCGCTCGCGAATGCGCTCGACGACCTCGCGGTAATGCCCGATGTCCATCGACGCCTTGCCCGTGTGCGGGTCGCGCACATGCAGATGGACGACCGCCGCGCCGGCGTCGGCCGCTTCGAGCGACGATTCCGCGATTTGCCGAGGCGTGATCGGCAAATTGGGATTCTGGTCCTGGCGGGTCTGGCTGCCCGTCACGGCGCAGGTCAGGATGGTTTTTCGCTTCGTCATGTGGTCAGTCCTCCGAAATGGGGCGGTCCTGCGCGCGCCGTCATTGCGGCGTCGCGCGATTGATTCGATCGCGATAGAGGCGGGACATCCTGATGAACCGGTCCGCGCCCGGAACGGGAACGGGCTCGGCGTGACGAGCCTTCAGCGCGTCCTTGAAGCGCGGCACGGAGAAGCCGGCGCCGCTCGACCATGCGTCGTCCGGAACGAACGTGTAGCACGCGCCGATCTGCAGCCACGTATGTCCGTCTCCGCCGCCCACGAGCGGCAATTCGAGTCGCGACGCGAGGCTGCGGTATCGATCCGATGCGCCGAGATCCTTGGCGGGCAACTCGATCGCATCGAGGCGGCCGCCGACGGCCGGCAACTCGTCGATCCACTTGTGATGGAAGTAGACGTGGTGCGCGACGATCGCGTAAGGCTCGCCCGTGGCGTCGAGCGCGTCGAGCAGCGCGGGCAGGGCGTAGGCCCCTTTTTGAGAATCGAGCGCGCGCAGCGTCGACGGCGCCGCGTGAACGCCGGCGTCGCCGCCGCCGCGCAGCGACACCTCGGCGCCGGCGCTGACCGTGAGGCCGCCGGGGAGACGAAGCACGCCGGCGGAAAGCGGCGTGCCGGCGAGCACGTTGCGGTCGAACAGATCGGCGAGCAACGCGTGGTAATGCGTCGCGTCCAGGTGTTCGCAGATGCATACCGCGTCGAGTCCGTCGTGGCGCGCAGCGTCGAGCGTGAAGCGGATCTCGTCCCAATCCGGCGACGCGCTTTTGCCGGGAAGAAGATGAACGTGCGTATCGAGTTTCATTCGATCATCCTTTAAAAAGAGTTATGCGAGAATGAATCAATCGAGCGTCGCGGCCAATGCCGGCGAATGACCGTCGGTGTCGAAGTCAGGCTCCTTCATAACGAGGGCAACATGAAAAGAATTGCAGTCATTTACGGCACTTATCACGAAAGCGAAGCGGCGCAAATGCGCGACGCGGTGCGAGCCGAAGCGCTCGCGGCGGGGGCCGAGATCGTCTACGAGAAAGGCGTGCCGGGCTCCATGGAAAAGCCGCTTGCCACCAAGCGTGCGCTGATGGAAGAGAACGTCGATGCGGTCGTCGTTCTCGGAATCATCGAAAAGGGCGAAACTCAGCATGGGCTCGTGATGGCGCAGGCCGTGATCCGTTCTCTCGTCGATTTGCAGCTGGAATTCATGAAACCCGTCGGCGTCGGCATTCTCGGCCCCGACATTCAATCGCATCAGATTCCGCCTCGATTGCGCCTTTACGCGGCCAATGCGCTGAAGGCGGTCTGCGCGATGCTGTGAATCAACCGGGGCTCGGCCCCGGGATGAGTGACAAGACATCCCTGATCGGCAACAGCATGGATTCGATTTCCAGCGATCTGCCGTTCTCGAGGATGCCTTGCGCGGCCCGCCGCATCGCGGGATACGCGGCGCGCAACAGGTGATTCGCGTAGATGACGACGTTGAACCCGACGCCCGCCAGCTCGCTGAAATGCACGTCGTTGTAGCTCGTCGGCACGCAGACGAGCGGCGTCGACGGGAACGCGCGCCGGTAACGGCGCGCGAACTCGAATACCTCGGCGGGCGAGCTCCGGCGGCTATGGATCATGACGCCGTCCACGCCCGCCTCGGTGTATCGGCAGGCGCGCAGGAGCGCATCGTCGATGCCCTTGTCGAGTATCAGGCTTTCGATGCGCGCGATCACCATGAAGTCGTCGTTGAGCTTGGCGCGCCTGGCGATCTCGATTTTCTCGCAGAAATCGTCGGGAGACGCCTGTTCCTGAAACACGTCGTTGCCCAACAGCGAATTCCGCTTCAGCCCGATCTTGTCTTCGATGATCACGGCCGATACGCCGGCCGCCTCGATCAATGGAACGTTGATCGCGAGATGCTCGGGCTGCCCGCCGGTATCTCCGTCCATGATCAACGGAAGATTGGTGTTTTCGAAGATTTCGGAAATGTTCGAAAGGCGGCTGCGTATGTCGAGCAATTCGATGTCCGGCTTGCCTCGCAATGTCGAATCGGTGAGCGAGCTCGACCAGAAGCCGTCATAGCGGATTTCCGCGCCGTCCTGGCCGCTGCGGAGCGATTCGATGATCAGCGCGCTCAACGGGCTGAATGACTCGATTATCCTGACGCATTTTTTATTCCGGATCTGATTCCTGAATAGGGATACGCGATTCGAATTTGTCGGGCGTTTGTAAGAATTTGGCATTTTTGTGATTTGACGATGATGGGGGACTTTTAAAGCGGAATAAATTTATTAACGAGTCTAGGTCGTGATGCAAGTATGTCAAGATGATGACGGTGTTTGTTTTTGGAATATTGAAATTACTTTTATGGGAATAAGGGCGGCGCGTAATTTCAAATCGGTCAATCCGGTTTGTTTTTATTTCGAATGCAAAAAAACGATTCTGATCGCCGTATCGACGGACCGTATGAGAAAGACGAGGGTGCGGGGCGGTGGGAGGCCAGGCCGTCGAAGGTCGGTCGACCGTGCGAGGACCATGCCGCCGATGCGCGGCGATCGCGTTGCGTTTTGTGTCGAGTCGTCAACCATGATTGACTCGATTCCGCGCAACGCCGCGGCCATCGCGGCTAGGAAAAAGCGGGCGGAGCGAACGAAGCGAGCGCGGCGAGCGATGGCGCAGGGCGACTGTCTTCGTCGACAAGAGGAAAAGGGAAAAGAAGCCGGCGGCGGGTGCCGGCCGGGCGATTCGCGCGCCGCGGGCCGCTTTCGCGCGTCCCGCGGCGTTTGGCGTTCAGACGTCGAAGAACACCGTCTCCTGCTCGCCCTGCATGCGGATGTCGAAGCGATAGATCGCCACGCCGTTCGCCTGTGCGTCGCGCTTCGCGATCAGCGTCGCTCGACGCGCGGCGGGCACGCTTGCAAGCACCGCATCGGTTTCGTTCGCGGCCGCTTCGTCGTCGAAGTAGATCCGCGTGAACGCGTGCGTGAGAATCCCGCGCATCATCACCGTCACGTCGACATGCGGCGCGTCCGTCTCCGACGTGCGAGCCGGCTTCACCGTATGGACGACGAAGCGGTTCTGCGCATCCGTGCCCGTGCCGACGCGCGCGAAGCCGCAAAAACCGCTCGCAGCGGCTTCTTCGCGCGACGCCGGATAGCGGCCCGCGCCGTCGACCTGCGTGAACTCGAGCATCGCGTCGCCGACGGCGTTGCCGTCGCCGTCGAACACGCGGCCGACGAGCACGATATGCTCGCCCGCCGCTTCGGGCGTCGCGATCACGGGCATGAAGAGGCTCTTCAGGTCGTAGTTGTACTGTTGCGGGCAGAGGCCGTACGCGAAGTACGGGCCGACGGTCTGAGAAGGGGTCTGTTTCAGCGTCGTCATGCTCAGCGCTCCATCGGGGTGGCGTCGCGGCCGCGCAGCACGATATCGAATTCGTAGCCGAGCGCAAAGCCTTCTTCGGTCGTGTCGATCGAGAAACGCGAGATCAGGCGATCGCGTGCGTCCTCGGGCGTACCCAGGAAGATCGGGTCGAGCGCGAGCAGCGGATCGCCCGGAAAATACATCTGCGTGACGAGCCGCGAACCGAAGTAGTCGCCGAACAGCGAGAAGTGGATGTGGTTCGGCCGCCATGCGTTCGGGTGGTTGCCCCACGGATATGCGCCCGGCTTGATCGTCAGGAAGCGATAGCGGCCGTTCTCGTCGGTGAGGCACCGGCCCGCGCCGAGGAAGTTCGGGTCGAGCGGCGCGTCGTGCTGGTCGGCCTTGTGCACGTATCGGCCTGCGGCATTCGCCTGCCACACCTCGACGAGCGTGTCGCGCACCGGCTTGCCGCCTTCGTCGAGCACGCGGCCCGTGACGATGATCCGCTCGCCGAGCGGCTCGCCGTTCCTCGCCGCGTTCTTCGTCAGGTCGTGGTCGAGCGGACCGAGGTCGTCGGCGCCGTAGACGGGCGCGTGCTGGTTGCGCAGCTTGTCCTTCAGCGGAATCAGCGGCTGGGTCGGGCCGCGCTTCACCGACGAACGGTACGGCGGATGAATGTACGCGGGATGCGACGGCCAGTCGCGCGGCGCGAGCGTCGAGGAATCCATCGAGTCGTCTCCAGATTGATGGTTGTCAAAGCGGAATGGAAGGACTTTAGCTAATCGAGAAAGTTATGCAAAATGATGTTTTATCGCTGATCGTATAACCAGACGTTATGCAACATCGGATCGCCGACGGCCGGGTCAAATTCCGGCACCTGCAGTGCTTTCTCGCCGTCGCGCAGTTCGCCAGCGTGCAGAAGGCCGCGCAAAGCCTGTCGATCACGCAGCCGGCCGTGTCGAAGACGATCGCCGAGTTCGAGGCGATCCTCGGCGTGAAGCTGTTCGAGCGCGGCCGGCACGGCGCGCGGCCGACGCGCGAGGGGCAGTTGTTCATTCCGCATGCGAGCGCGTGCGTGCTCGCGCTGCGGCAGGGCGTCGGTCTCCTCGCGCGCGAGAGCGGCGGCGCGGCCGCGACGCTCGAAATCGGCATGCTGCCGACCGTCGCCGCGTCGCTCGCGCCCGCCGTGCTGAAGGCGCTCGCGAACGAATGGCCGCGCGCGGTCGTGCGGGTCACGACCGTCGCGAACGCCGAACTGCTCGAGCGGTTGAAGTCCGGCGCGATCGAGTGCGCGATCGGGCGGCTGTCCGACCCGGAGCGGATGGTCGGGCTGTCGTTCGAGCACTTGTACAACGAGCCGCTCGTCGCCGTCGTGCGCGCGGGCCACCCGCTCGCGACGAGCGCCGCGCCCGCCGCGCAGCTCGCGCGCTATCCGGTCGTGCTGCCGCCGTACGGCACGCTGATCCGCCAGGCGGCCGAGCAGCTGCTGAGTGCGTGCGGCGCGCCGCCGCTCGATTCGTTCGTCGAGGTGCTGTCGGTGTCGGTCGCGCGCGCGCTCGCGCTCGAGAACGACGCGGTCTGGTTCGTGCCGCGCTATGCGGCCGAATACGATCTCGCGGCCGGCACGCTCGTGCGGCTCGCACTGCCTGTCGAGGGCGCGGACGAACCGGTCGGCTTGATCCTGCGCACCGACGCGCAGCCGTCGCCCGTCGCCCGCTCGCTGATCGAAGCGGTGCGGGCCGTTGCGCGGCGGCGTCTCGGCGCGGCGGGCGGGCGACGGCGCGGGGAGCGGGACGTTGCGAAGAAAACGCGCGGCGGGGGCGGGCGCAAGTCCTGACGTCGCATGCGTGCGGTTGGCGCTCAGTCGGCGCTCCGTCGGCGCGCTTGTCGATCGCCGTGGCGTGTTCGCCCACTTTTGCCAATTCGGTCATTCCGAGCATTTGGATCGCGTCGGCCGCTTCGATTATTCCTATTACGTTGACCACGTCGGCCACATCGACCAGATCCACATCCACGTCAACCACGTCCACGTCCACGTCGACCGATTCGGTCGCCTCACGCGCTTCGACTGCTTCAACCGAGCCGGCGATTCGCTCCATCGTCATCGATCACACGCGTGCTTCGATGTGATTGCCAGTCGGCCGCGCATCCCACCGATAATGTCGCGCGCGACGCGGCGGCTCGCCGCGATGCGGACGGCCGCGCCATCCAACATTCACGGCGCGCTTGCTTTGCCGCAAACGGAACGCATCGCGTCGTCCGTCACACGGTGACGGTGAGCGGTGAACAGCGCACGACGAACGGAGAACGGAGAACGATGAACAGCGCACGGCGACGGCGAATGCCGAACGGCGCCCGCCCCTTCATTCCGCGCCGAGCTGGCCGAAGTCGAACCGCTCTTCGGCCAGCAAAAAGCCGCTCGATTTCTTGCCCGGCTCCGAGCCTTTGATCTGGCATTGCTTGAAGAACGAAATGTACGTGTTCTGCTTGTAGCCGCTGTCCGGCGCCGGCTCGACGTAGCGCACCCATAGCTCGAGCGTGTCCTTGTTCGGCATCTCGATGAAATGTCCGTTGTCGCGCATCAGATTCACGTACGCGCTCGACATCCACCACGCATAGGCGGTCCGGCTGCGCATCAGTTCGCCGCGCGTGTCGACGAACAGCACGCACGCAAGCGCCGAATTGGGCGTCGCGCAGATGAGCGCGAGATCGGACGGCTTGATCGAGAAATAGCCTTCCCAGCTCGGCCGGTCTCCTTTGTCCTTCGACGGCGCGATCGGCGTGGCCTGGCGGCTCTTGACCTGCACGTAGACGGGCGTTTCCGGCACGCTGCGATCGACCGGCTTCGGCGCATCGTCGAGCCGCGACAGATGCCGGTACGCGCGCGTGACGACGAGATCGAAACCCTTGTCGATCGGCAGCTTGAACGCCTCCATGTTGTGGCGGAAGCACTCGGACATGATGTAGTGCTCGCCGGCCGCGCCGATGTAGAGGAATTCGGTGGGAATGGACGATGACGATTTAGCGGTTGCCATGGCGAAAATGAGAGAGTGGATTAGACGTCCTGCTACGGCGTTTGCAATTCCGAATGGATGTTGATTCGGTGTTTCGTTTCGCGAAACGATCGATGCTCTCAAGCGCGCGCTTCGTGCGACATGCAATCACGCATGACGAAAAAGCATGGCGGTCGGGTTCGCGTGCGCGAGTGCGATTGCATCGTCGAACGGCGGCGACGGCGGTGCGTTCGATCGCGCAAGCGAGGCGGAAACGGCTGAACGATCGCGTGCATGCGGGTTGTTATCGGCGTCGATTCGGCGTTCTTGAGCGCTTTCCCGCGACGTGTGTCGAATCGCCGTGCGCAGGGTCAACACGGCGCCGAACGTTCGATAAAATGGCCGCTCGCCGCATTTCGCGGCGTCGATTCGAAACGCCTTCCGATCGATTGGCTCGCGTCGCCGATTCGGCATGTCGAGACTCTTCGCGGTCGGAATATTCCGATCCGGTTCGGCACGGCGGCGCGCAACCGCGCGTCGTTTCCGATGCGCGTTGCGCGGCACGCATCAGGGATAATGCCCGGCGATCTTTTCCGTGACGAAGCGCGTCGCGCTCATCTAGACAAGCATGAAATCGATACATGCCGGCTTGCGCGGACGGCGAGGGCCGTCGCACCGGATGCCGCTCGGCTACATGGTGATCGCCGGCGCGGTGGCGATCGCGATCGTCATGATGTCCATTTGCGCGGCGATCCTGCGCGACAGCCGCGACGACGCGTTCGAGCACGCGCAGGACGCCGCGCGCAACACGCTGCGGATGATCGGGCACGATGTCACGCGAGGCTTTCGCCTGCACGACCTGACGCTGCGCCGCATCGCCGCGCAGCTCGGCGACCGACGGATCGCCAAGTTGTCCGCCGACCTGCGCCGCGAGATCCTGTTCGATGCCGCGGTGGCCGCCAACGTGGCCGGCGCGATCTACGTGCTCGACGCGCGCGGGCGCGTGCAGCTCGCGTCGGTGGACGGTCCGCCGCCGGGGCGTTTCGCGTCGTACGACTTCTTCTCCGCGCAACGCGACGATCCGAAGCTCGGAACATTCCTGAGCGGTCCGTATCGGATTCCGGCGCGAGGCGGCGAGCCGAGCGTCGCGCTGTCGCGCCGCATCGAGCGCGCGGACGGCTCGTTCGCGGGCGTCGTCGTGCTCGCGGTGCGCCTGTCATATTTCCGGCAACTGCTGGCGGCGGCGGGCGTCGGCCGGCACGGCGCGCTCGCGCTGATTCACGCGGATGGACGCATCGTGACGCGGATTCCGTTCGACGAGAAGACCATCGGCCTCGACCTCAGCGGGACGAGCCCGCACATGCGCATGCAATTCGGGCGCTCGGGCGAGTTTTTCGACGTCGCGCCGATCGATCACGTGAGGCGCTTCTACCTGTATCGCCGGCTCGACGAGATTCCGCTGATCGTGCAGGTCGCGATCGCCGACGAAGACATTTATGCGGCGTGGCGGGTCCGCACGTGGCGCTTCGGCGTGCTGACGGGCGTGTTCGCGCTGATCTTCGTCGCGATGAGCGCGTATCTCGCGCATTCGCTGTGGCGCAAGTCGACGGCCGAAGCGGCGCTCGCGCGGCTCGCGGGCACCGACAGCCTCACGGGACTGCACAACCGGCGCGCGCTCGACGAGACGCTCGAGCGTGAATGGCGGCGCGCGGTGTGCGGCGAGCGGCCGCTCGCGATCCTGTTCGTCGACATCGATCACTTCAAGCGCTACAACGACACATACGGGCATCAGGTCGGCGACGACGTGCTCGCGACCGTGTCGCGCTGCATCGCGCAGCAGGCGGCGCGGCTCGGCGACGTCGTCGCGCGATACGGCGGCGAGGAGTTCGTCGTCGTGCTGCCGGACACGCCGCGCGGCGGCGCGCTCGTCGTCGCCGAGCGCGTGCGGATGGGCGTGCGGATGCTCGGGATCGAGCACGAAGGATCGGAAGTCGGGTTCGTGACGGTCAGCGTCGGCGTTGCGGCGTGGCAGCCGGACGGCACGCCCGCGCCGCACGTCGAGGCCGTCGTCGAGGCGGCCGATCAGGCGCTCTATCAGGCGAAGGCGGGCGGCCGGAATCGCGTGGCCGACGTCGGGCTCGGCTGATGCGACGGGCAGCTTCGGGGCGCTCGGGCGCAGCGGTTTTGAGCGGTCTTCTTCGGGGTTTCGATCCGCTTGGGCCGCACGAGCGACACGAGCGGCTTGACCAGCTTGATCAGCTTGACCAGCGGCGCAGCCGAGCGGCGATGCTCGCCGCGCGTTTCGGCTTCGATTTCCTCCTGACGACCGGTCAGGCAAATCCAGCCGGCGAGATCGTCAGGCGACAGCGCGCCGCCGAGCATAGAATGGCCTTCTCTCCCGACAGCGAAAGGTGCGCGATGAGCGAACGACAATGGAACGCGGTGGACGATTTCTTCTGCCGCCAGCTCGCGCCGTCCGATCCGGCGCTGGATGCGGCATTGGCTTCGAGCAAGGCGGCCGGCTTGCCGGCCATCAACGTCACCGCGAATCAGGGCAAGTTCCTGAACCTGCTCGCGACGATTCGCGGCGCGCGCCGGATTCTCGAACTTGGCACGCTCGGCGGCTACAGCACGATCTGGCTCGCGCGGGCGCTGCCGCCGGGCGGCGTACTGCTGACGCTCGAAGCGAATCCGGACCATGCGGCGCTCGCGCGGAAGAACATCGCGCGCGCGGGATTGGCGGACGTCGTGTCGGTCGTCGTCGGCCGTGCGAAAGACAGCCTCGAGCGGCTGATCGCCGAGCGGACCGAGCCGTTCGACCTGATCTTTCTCGACGCCGACAAGGAAAGCTATCCGGACTACCTGCCGCTGACAGTCGAATTGGCCCGCGCGGGGACCGTCATCGTCGCCGACAACGTCGTGCGGCAGGGGCGTGTCGCGGATCGGCGGAACGACGATCCGGACGCGATCGGCGTGCGCGAATACTTCCGCCTGATCGCCGCCGATCCGCGCCTGACGACGACCGCGCTGCAGACGGTCGGCTCGAAAGGCTGGGACGGGTTCGCGTTGACGGTCGTGTCGTCGGTGTAGGCGGATGTCCGTCAATGGCCCGGAAGGTCGGACCCCGGCGATGCAAGAGATTTCCGGATGCCGAACCGGGCTTCAGTCGGGCCGCGTGCGATGGATGACGACGACCGGATACCGTTGTTTCCCAATGGCGCAAGCGACCGAATGTCCGATCGCGCTGTTCGACATCGCGCTCGCCTAGCGGTTCGCGGCGTGCATTCGCGCGATGCAGGTCGAACTTCGGCCACGCCAACAGCAGCGCAAGCTCCTTGTTGGCCGATGCGTCGGGATTGGACAGCGACAACGACAACGACAACGACGTGACGGGAACCTTCGGCCGT
The DNA here is from genome assembly GCF_001522845.1 of Burkholderia sp. BDU5. NCBI lineage: Bacteria > Pseudomonadati > Pseudomonadota > Betaproteobacteria > Burkholderiales > Burkholderiaceae > Burkholderia > Burkholderia sp. BDU5. The sequence continues at coordinate 56,631 of NZ_LOWC01000112.1, forward strand.
TGCGCGCCCGGCGCAGCCTTGGCCTGCACGATCAAGCCTCTGCCGCGACGAAGCGTGATTCGGCGATCCCTGGCGAATGCCTCGATCACGAAAATGGCGGTGTCGCCCAATTCGACCGGGCGGGTGGATGGATGGTGTTCGCGTAGCAATCGACGGCGCCGTAAGGCTGCATGTCCGCATACAGCTTTTTGTCGATCCAGCCCATCGAGATTTGAAGCGATTCGGCCGGGTGGGCCGTCGACAGGAACGCATCGCGGACCGCCGTCAGAAAGGCGCGGTCGAAGCGTCTGGCCAGTTGCGCCAGCTCTCCGAATCGGCCGAACCCGTTGTACTGCTTGGCGACTGCCGCATCGACATCCGCACTGGCGCTCATGGCTTCCTCATCGACGGGGGCTATCGTGTTTTCCGGCGATCCTCGCGAGCGCGAATGGTGTGCCGCGGCCCGCGTCGAACGGACGGCAACCGCGAAGTTTCGGTGTGCCCGCCGTCAGGCCGCGCGCCGCCGCCGCACCGCCTGCGCGAGCGTGTCGAGCACCGGCTCGGTCTGCGCCCAGCTCAGGCACGCATCGGTGACCGACACGCCATATTGCAGCGGCACGCCCGGCTTCAGGTCCTGCCGGCCGGCCTCGAGATTGCTTTCGATCATCACGCCGGTGATGCGCCGCTCGCCTTGCGACAATTGCCGCGCGAGGTCCTCGGCGACGTCGATCTGCCGCAAGTGCGACTTGTTCGAGTTCGCGTGCGAGCAGTCGACCATCACCTGTTCGCGCAGACCCGCCGCGCGCAGCACCGCGCAGCCGTCGTCGATGCTCGCGCTGTCGTAGTTCGGGCCCTTCTTGCCGCCGCGTAGGATCACGTGCGCGTCGTCGTTGCCGCGCGTCTCGAAGATCGCCGCCACCCCCATCTTCGTCATGCCCATGAACGCGTGGCTCGCGCGCGCGGCGACGATCGCGTCGGCCGCGATCTGCACGCCGCCGTCGGTGCCGTTCTTGAAGCCGATCGGGCAGCTCAGGCCCGATGCGAGCTGACGGTGGCTCTGGCTCTCGGTCGTGCGCGCGCCGATCGCGCCCCACGCGATCAGGTCTGCGATGTACTGCGGGCTCAGCAGATCGAGGAATTCCGTGCCCGCGGGCAGGCCGAGCGCGTTGATGTCGAGCAGAAGCTGGCGCGCGGCGCGCAGCCCTTCGTTGATGCGGAAGCTGCCGTCGAGCCGCGGATCGTTGATGTAGCCCTTCCAGCCGACCGTCGTCCGCGGCTTCTCGAAGTACACGCGCATCACGATCAGCAGGTCGTCGTGCAGCGCGTCGGCGGCGGCCTTGAGCCGGCGCGCGTAATCGAGCGCCTGGTCGTGATCGTGGATCGAGCATGGGCCGACGACCGTCACGAGGCGGTCGTCGCGGCCGTGCAGCACGTCGCCGATCGCCTGGCGGCGCTTCTCGACGAGCGTCTGAACGGCGGGCGGCACGGGCAGTTCGTCTTGCAGCAGCGCCGGGGAGATGAGCGGGCGCACCGCGCCGATGCGGACGTCGTCGATGCGCGTCGTGTCCTGCGTCGCGTCGGCGAAGCCCGCTTCCCGGTCGTGCTGGGGATTGTCGATATTTTGCATGGTGGGGTCCCGATTCTGCGAAGTGAGCCACGATTATGGCATCCGCGCCGCCGCCGGGGCGGCGCGGCAAACGCGTTCGCGCTGTGTTGCGGCAAACGATCGCGCCGCGTCGCCCGGAGCCGGCGGCGGGCGGGTGTCGACGCACGCGCCGAGTATTTTTGCGCAAAGATGTCGAATTTGGTGGCGCTGGTTCGTCGTTGTGTCGAGGCGGCTGGACGAAACCGGGTCGGGTTCGGTGGCGGTGCGGCTCGAATAATTCGCTCAAGGAGAGAAGACGATGCGTGTGATGGTGATCGTGAAGGCGACGAACGCTTCGGAAGCGGGCAAGATGCCCGGCACGGAACTGCTCGCAGCGATGGGCAAGTTCAACGAGGCGCTCGTGAAGGCGGGCGTGATGCTTGCGGGCGAAGGTCTGCATCCGAGCGCCAAGGGCAAGCGGGTGCGCTTCTCGGGCAGCGCGCGAACCGTGATCGACGGGCCGTTCGCGGAGGCCAAGGAACTCGTCGCCGGGTTCTGGCTGTGGAAGGTCGCGTCGATGGACGAGGCCGTCGAGTGGGTCAGGCGGTGCCCGAATCCGATGGAAGGCGAGTCGGAGATCGAGATCCGGCCGTTGTTCGAAATGGAGGACTTCGGCGCGGAGCTGACGCCGGAGTTGCGGGAGCAGGAGGCGCGCCTGCAGACGGAGATCGACGACAACGCGAAGGGCGGGCGCTGACGCTTCGCCTGCGTCAGGCGTCAGGGGCGCGCGCGTGCCGCGCACGGCTGCGCCGCAGATGCCGAAGGGCGTCGTTGAACTGTCGCTCGGGGACGACGCGTTCCGCCGGGAGATCGGCCTTGTCGAGCGGAATGCGGGGGGGGGCGACGCCGGCCGCGGCGGCGGAGTTTGCGAATTGCGTCGCGCGCGCAAGGGCGGCATTCGGTCGAACGGCGCGGTGGGCGACGGAAGGCGGCTTAAAAGCGCTAATAGAAAGCGTTTTTAAGCAGTCGCCAACAGATGATGCAGGCTGCGTTTCATGAACGCCTCGTGTATGATCGCAAGGCGTTCGAACACGATGCGCAGACGCTTGAAGTTGTGCAGCCATGCGAAGGTGCGCTCGACAACCCATCGTGTCTTGCCAAGGCCACTTCCGTGTGGCTTGCCGCGACGGGCGATCTGCGTAGCAACACCGGCAGCGTGCGGTGGCTTGCGATACTTGTCATGGTCGTAGCCACGATCGGCCTGCACGACGACCGGCTTCGGCGATGGCCGTCCCCATTTGCCACGGATGGGCGGGATCGCCTCGACGAGTGGCAATAGATGGAAGACGTCGTTACGGTTCGTGCCCGTCAGCGTATCTCCCAGGGAATGCCGGACTGCGGCACGAACAGGATAGATCGTGTCCACGAAAGCGGGTCATTTCCAGGTTCATCGCCCAAGATACGTAAGGAACAGAAAAACGATATGAAGCGCTTCGTCGTGCGCAAGTCGAGCGTCCATGGCAATGGAGTGTTCGCGCTGCGGCCGCTAAAGGCTGGCGAATTGCTGCTCGAGTACAAAGGCGAAGTCATCGCGTGGCGAACGGCAACGCAAGCACATCGTCGCCACGGACACGCTGGACACACGTTCTACTTCGGCCTCTCAAACGGTCACGTAATCGACGGCAGTATCGGGGGCAACAGCGCACGATGGCTCAACCATGCGTGTGCCCCAAACTGCCGAGCCGTCGAGTCGAAGAACCGCATCTTCATCGAGGCGGCCCGGAACATCGCCCCGGGCGAGGAGCTCTTCATTGACTACGGGCTAGAAGTCACCGGATCGGTTTCGGAACAAGCTCGTCAAGAATACGCTTGCCACTGCGGCAGTGTACGGTGCCGCGGTTCGATGATTGCCCCCTAGTAAATTTCAACGAATTGGAATCAGTCGACAGTCAGATTCGACCAACGCTTCAATGCGCGACTAAACGCAGATGCATTCTTGTATCCGAGGCGGGCGGCTATCTCTTTGGCCGTATAATGTCTTTCCGCGAGGTATTTCGACGCGATATCCTGTCGAACGAGGTCTTGCAAAGCACTAAACGATGTTCCCATATCTTTAAGTCTGCGTTGCAAACTGCGTAACGACATACCAAGCTGCTCGGCGAACTTGACGACATCCTGACAGTTCGGATTTTCATACATCAGACAGAGCAGTTGTCCCACGAGGTCAGTCGGCATCCAATGCGCCAATTCAAACTCCCGTTTCGCGCACGCTTTCTTCGCGACCTCATACTCAATAGGATGAGCGAGAGGTAATTTCGTACCTAAAATTGAGGCATCAAATTCGAGAAAATTCTGTTCAGAATCGAATGCCACAGGACATGGAAAGTACTCGGAATAAATATTTTCGTGAGGAGGTCTTGAGAAGGTAAACCCGATACGGGTGAAGTTTGGCGATTTTCCTATCAAGTCCATCATCTGCCGCCGGACCGCGGTAAAGCACATGTCAGTGTTTAAAACAAGCAAGTCGGACCGGTAGGTGTAGCCACCAACAATAATTCGAGCCGTATCGCCGTCGACGGACAGTTTCATCCGAAAATAACTTATTCCTAGTAACGGATGTTCAAACGCTAGACGCATCGCGTCACCCAACGTAGGGCTAACAAGCATCGCGTGGGCCCGAAGCCCGTATGCCGTCACTGGAATTTCATTGCCGATATGAAGCCCAATTGCAGAATTTCCCGTAATCTTCAGAGCATTTGCAAATAAGACCATCTCTTGCGCATGCGTCACCATTGCGTTGGGGCGCTCGACGTCAGAAGGCGGAATACCGGTGCCGACTAGGAGAATCTCACTCGATAATCCTATACGTTTCATTACCTCAAGCGTAATAAAAATAGTATGAAGCGGTGCAGGGCGCTGCGTCGCGCTGCGATTGGCCGTCATGGCTACTGGCTTCATCCAACATCCTCGGATAGCTTATTCTTTCAGCGATTTCGAAAAGACGACTTGGCAGCCGTACTCGTCCAACTCGCCGCGCTTCCATCCGAGATGCTGGTAGAAGCCATCGGCTCGCGAACCTGGGTCGGTGACCAAGGTGACCTTCTCCATTCCTTTGACCCTCAACCATTTCACCGCGCGCTCGAGCAACTCGCGTCCAATACCCATGCCATGAAAGATTGGTTTAACAAATAGAGCAGAAATGAACGGTGTATCGGTAATGACGGGCAGACATACCCCGGCCGCTTCGCCGCCGCACTCGCAGATCCAGCCCCCGCCCTGTCGGATCTTTTCGATCAATAGGTCGCGATTCAGCAAATGGATCTGATGCGGGTGAATCCTATTTTCGCTTACCGAGAAGCGCACATCGTAAAATGCACCAATGTCACCCTCCCTCATAGGGCGGTAATCTAAACGCTCGGCCGTGATCATATTCGCCATCTTCTCTCTATTTCGTATGGTGAAGTGCATTGATGCCTGCTCATCCAGCGCATCCCTACGGTACGATTGTTACACATGTCGGAGCATCGCTCCGATTTTCCCAAGGATCGAACTTCATACTGGCAATTTGGGTGCAGGCAATGGCGCTCTCTGGACCGAAAGCGTGCGGCACGCATGATATCGGTGCAGCTTGTCACCACGCCAAATACGGACCACGCCGTCAACACGCATCCTTTCATTACCCATACATTTCAATGGTAATCTTAAAAACCACAACTACTTGGACACTCCGACCCCCGATCAATAATCAGCGCTTGAGCGTTGCGATAATCAAAACAACTGAGCTAATTAGCATTGATGTTGGTTGGCCGTAACAATTTTGGCGCTTGGGGGTAACAGATTGACGCGGTAGGCTCGGGGCCGCTCTATAAAATATGGCGACCAATTTGTCAGACTCTCGTCCCTACGAGCTAACCGATTCGAGGTAGTTGGTGGTTTTTAGAATTCCCATACTAGATTTGCTTAAATCGTGGCGAGTGCTTCTCGAGCCGTCTGTGTTCGTCATGACGTTGGGCGTCGTTCTCCCACTGATCGTGCTAGCTGTGGTATCGGTCAACGCGCCGCTGGAATTTGGTGGGGTCGCGTGGGGAGAGTTCACGCTCCGAGCGTACGAACGGGTGGTGTTCGATCGGGATTGGGACGGCGCGCTCGTGCTCCAACAAGGCTATATCAACATCTTCGTTCGGTCCATGACGATGGCGGTGTTCGCTACCGCCGGGTGCTTGCTTGTCGGATTTCCTACCGCATTGTTCATCGCAACGCGCACGCCGAAATGGAAAGCCGCTCTGCTGGTGCTCGTGACAATCCCGTTCTGGACTTGCGTCGTCGTGCAGATGACCGGATGGATTATCGTCATGGCGGACAATGGGCTGGTGGCTCAAGCTCTGAGCTATTTGGGCCTGCTGCGCGGTCCACTCGGCCTCCTGTACACCGATCTCGCGACACTAATCGGCCTCGTCTATGCATTCACCCCCTTCATGATTCTGCCTATCTTCGCTGCGCTCGACGAGTTCGACTGGCGGTTGGTCGAAGCAGCGTATGACCTCGGCGCGCACAGAGCGGCCGCTCTATTGCATGTGATCTTGCCCGTCTGTCGCCCGGGCATCATGGCGGGCGTTGGACTCGTTTTTGTCCCTGCGCTAGGGTCATACGCGATTCCAGGGCTGCTAGGCGGCAATCATGCGTTCATGGTCGGCAACCTGATCGACTTTCAGTTCGCCGGGGGCCGTGATTGGCCGCTGGGAGCGGCTATGTCGTTCGCAATTCTCGCAGTCGTCCTCCTGGCCATGCTCGCGCTGCGCCTGACGTCCATCCTCCAACGACGAGTGCACGAACATGAATTCGCCTGAGCTACGTCGGTTTCCATTGACGGCAGGGATCGCGATCGCCGTGCTGATGTTCCTCTACCTGCCGTTGCTGGTCGTTGGGTGGATGAGTTTCAATGACGGGCCTTCCGCACTTATGTGGAAAGGGTGGAGCCTGCGCGGTTACATCGAAGCTTGGTCGGACCCGACACTGATTCGGGCGGTACGGAATTCCCTGGCTCTTGCTCTCGGATCCATGGTTGTTTCGACGGGGCTGGCTACGAGCGCAGCCGTCGCAGCGTGGTCACGCAATGAGCGCCGAGCAATCGATCTGCGTGCGTTGGTGATCGCGCTGCCGCTGGCGGTTCCGGAGGTGGTGCTCGCTATCGCAACGATGATGCTGTTTTCGATGTTCGCACTCGACGTCGGTTTTGTTGCGGTCTTGTTCGCTCACGTGGTGTTTTGCGTTCCGCTCGCGTATCTGCCAATCAACGCACGGTTAAAGACGATCGACCGCACATTGCTCGAGGCTGCAGCTGATCTTTCGGCTCCTCCATGGGCTGCGTTCCGACAAATCACATTGCCTTTGGCGTTGCCCGGTATTGTCGCGGGCGCGCTCCTCTCGTTCGTCGCGTCGATGAACGACTACGTCACTAGCTACTTTCTGGCGGGCGCCGGGATGACCACCTTGCCGATGTACATCTTCAGTTCCCTAAAGATCGGAATTACGCCGAAGGTCAGCGCTGTCTCGGTCGCGGTCGTTGCGCTTTCATCCATTCAGCTCCTGACGGTCTGGGCCCTTGGCGCACGCAGGGCAAGCAGATCCATGGGCACCCGCGTTGAAACACATCACCCAAACATTCAGACAATGAGAGCCGTATGAAGAAAATAATCGGGGCAATGCTACTTGCTGCAGCTGGGACCGCGACGGCCGCTGAGCTACATGTTGGAAGCTGGCCTGTCATCATGCCTGTCGCACTGCTCAAGAAGTTTCACGCGGAAACGGGAATCGAGACGACGCTCGACACCTACGCGAGCGATGCGGCGCTGACGCAAAAGTTGCAGGCCGGAGGAGGAGGGTACGACGTCGTGATCGCCGGTGATTATTACGTGCCCGTGCTCGTGAAGTCCGGCCTGCTGCTCAAGCTCGACAAGAGCAAGCTGCCGAATATGGCGAATATCAAGCCGGAATACCGTCATCCGGCATTCGATCCCGAACGCGACTATGCGATGCCTTTTACGGTCGTGCTCACGGGCTTCGCTTACGACAGCGCGCGCGTCCCCGGCGGACGACTTGACGACAGTTGGAGGTCGTTCTTCGAGCCGCCCGAAGCATTGCGCGGCCAGATTGGCGATCTGGACGTCGAAGAGGAGTTGTACATGGCCGCGAGTTGGTACCTGGGCCAAGATGAATGCACGAAGAATCCAGCAGACGCAAAACGGGTACTCGATGTTCTGCAAAAGCAAAAGCCATTCGTGAAAACGTACAGCAACGACGGCACGGTCGATCGCCTCGCGTCCAAGCAGATCACGGTGCAGCATATTTGGAACGGAGCGGCAGTGCGTGCGCAGGAGCGCCTCCCGTCGATCAAGTTCGTCTATCCGAAGGAGGGTGTGCGTCTGTTCATGGACAGCCTGCTCATCCCGGCAAAGGCTCGCAATGTCGATTCAGCCTACAAGTTCCTCGATTGGATGATGCGGCCGGAGAACATCGCGCAGGTGACGAACGCTATCCGGTACAGCAACGAGATCATCGGCTCCGACCGCTACGTTGATGCAGCGCTGTTGAGCAATCCAGCGGTCAAGACGCCGGAGCAATACAAAGCGCGGCTCAAGCCGTACAAGATGTGCTCGGCCGCCGCGATTCAGTTGCGCAACAAGGTCTGGTTGAAGTTGAAGGGGAACCGATGAACTGCAATGAGACTCAGGTATCTCCCGATACAGCGGATCGGTAACGCAGAAGGAGAACGGACGACGACCATCACGTCTCCGGCCCGCTAGCACGAAGCGGGCAACCTCAATGCGGAAGTCTGAAGAGAACCGGAGGCGGGCGATGCTGCGAACATCGCCCGCCTCCTAACCTAGGTGAACACAATGAGAGACCACCATGGCTGACCGTATTTTACGGCAACATTGGCACACCCGTCCGGTCGCGACGGCGACGATTGCTATTGCCGTCCCAAGATCAACGTCGCGTGCCTCGAATTCGGCGTGCGCGCACCATCGCGTAATCGCGCAGCATCCATCAGAAAGCGTGGCAGCCATCGACCGTCCGATCCGCAGACAGCGTGCATCGCCGCGCTTCAACCATCGTCCAAGCGAGAATTCGGCTATCCCGCCACACGAGATTCGCTGCATTCCCGCGCAGGGCGCAGGCGATACCTAACCGCTTAGCTTGAATCGGCCACCGCCTGCTGCCCTCCGATCTGCCTCGGAGCAGGCGGTTTTGCGATCGTCGGGACCGACGATCGCCTTTTTATTCCCGTTGTGTTGGATGGCGTAACTCGCCAGTACACCCATTCCGCTATCGCGCTCCTCGATCGGTGCGCGCGCTGGAACGTATGTCAATTGGAGTGCTATTGTGGCAACCTACCCAGAACTGAAGGCTCAACTCGATGCACTCAATAAGGAAGCCGAAGCAGCGAAGCGGCGCGAAATCTCAACGGTACTCTCGGAGATACGAGAGGCTGTCTTGAGATTCGAGATCCGGCCTGAGCAGATTTTTCCGCATTGGACTCGCCTGCGCTCGCCTGACAAGCGACGTGGCCCGCTTCCACCGAAATATCGAAACCCAATGACTGGGGAGACATGGAGCGGTCGAGGCCGAACTCCGAAATGGATGTCTGGCCTGCCGCGCGACGAATTCGTTATTGATCGGCCCACGTAATCAGCAACCGCGCGCCGGGACGGTACTCAAGCCCATGCGCTCTTGCAACAGCCATGAGAGGAGCCGGTAGGCAGAGATGTCTTCGCTTCCGCGGTCAATTCCGATGCCACGGGTGCGGCGGCCGGCACTCAGCGCGCCAATAGACGGAATAGACCCGTTGACTTTGACAGGTTTCACGCCATCTCACGTCATGGTTCACCATCGAAGCGATCGTGAACCTTCGTTAATTTGGCGGCCATTTGTCCGGACCTTGCTAAAATTAACGCGCCGTGGGGGACTTCAGTCGACTCGAGAATCGACACTCCTCCCTTTCGAAATCCAAGCAGAAACCTGAGAGTCTGCCGTGACTAATTTGAACGATACGCTACGCGGTTTCGCGTCGGGGGCGGTCGACTGGAATAACCGCCCGGTCGCGTTGCACTTTGGCGCCGCGCAGGCCGCGATCGGCCATCTCCTCGCGCTGCAGCACGCGAGTGTTCAGGAAGGGCTGATGAGCGGGATCCGGGGGCGTCTGACCTGCGTGTCGACCCGCCACAACCTGCCGCCCGGCGTATTCCTCGGCATCCCGGTTTCGATCCGGCTCGTTACCGACCGCGGACAGCTGCACATGGTGAACGCAATCATCAGCGACGTCCAGATCGGACAAAGCGACGGCGAACTCTGCGTGTACCAACTGACCGTGTGCGACGCACTGTCGTTGATGGACAAGCGCACCAATTCGCGCGTGTTTCGGAAACGGAACATCGTCGACATTCTCACCACGCTGTTCAACGAATGGCAGCAGCGCAGCCCGGCCCTTGCGCGCGCGTTCGAGTTCGATCTATCCGGCCTTCGCGCCGACCGGTATCCGCCCCGCGAACTGACCCGCCAGGTCAATGAATCGGATGCGCACTTCGTGCGTCGCCTGCTGCGCCGCGAAGGGATCACCGCGTTTGCAAAGGCCGGTCGGGCGAAACGCGCGCAGAACGTTCACGACGAAACGCCAGTGCACACGCTCGTATGCTGTGACGATCCGATGTCGCTGCCGGAAGCGCCGGCGGGCACGGTCCGACTGCATCCGCGTGACGCCGGCACCGAGCAGCGCGACACGGTCACGCTGTTCGCGCTGCATCGGCAACTGATTCCGGGCAAGGCCGGTCGGCCGTCATGGGATTACAAGAAGGCCCGAATCGACGAATCGACCGTCGGTTCGAGTCTCGATCAGGGCGAGGCAGGCAACGACCTGGCCAGGTTGCTGACCGACGTCGCGATCGACATCCCGCACGCGGGCGATTCGTGGCGCGATCACGAGCGGCTCACGCACGCGCGCATGCTCGCGCACGAGTTCGAAGCTGAACGTTACGACGGCGTCAGCGGTGTGCGAGACCTCGCCGTGGGCGCATGGGTCACGCTGACGGGCGACCCGGAATGGGACAAGCAACTTCCCGAAAAACGCCGGTTCGTGATCACGTCGATCGACCACGACATTTGGAACAACCTGCCCAAAGGGCTCAACGAACGCGTACAGGCGCTGTTCGCGGCGAGCCGCAATCTCGCGCACGCAGCCCCTGCATTGCCGGCCGCGCTCGCGAAGGATGCCGACACCCGTTACGAGAACACGTTCACCTGCGTGCGCCGCGGCGTGCCGCTTGCGCCCGCGTACGATCCGCAAGCCGACTTGCCGCCCGTGCATCTGCTGACAGGCACGATCGTCGGCGCTGAGGGCGAAGAAGTGTTCTGCGACGAAGACGGCCGGGTGCGCGTGCGGATTCACGGCCTCGACCCGGTGGACCACGCGCACGCGCAGGGCGCGGGCACTAACGACAATGCGGGCGACAGCGCACCGATCCGCGTGGCGACGAGTCTTGCCGGTACCCATTTCGGCGCATCGTTTCTGCCGCGAGTCGGCATGGAAGTGTTGCTCGGTTGTGTCGGCGGCGATCCGGACCGGTTGGTGATCATCGGGGTGCTGAGCAACGGTGCGAATCCGCCGGCGACGTTCAGCCATGCGGGCAGGCTGCCGGGCAACCGTTACCTGTCGGGCATCAAGACGAAGGAGATCAAGGGGCAGCGGTACAACCAACTGCGCCTAGACGACACGCCGAATCAGATCAGCGCGCAGCTGGCGAGCGAGCATGCGCACTCGCAGCTGAACCTCGGTTATCTGACCCAGCCGCGCGAGAACGGTCATGGCAACGACCGCGGCGAGGGCGCGGAGCTGCGCACCGATGCCGCGGCGGCGCTGCGGGCGGCACAAGGCATCTTGCTGACGACGTACGCGCGCACGCAGGCGAGCGGCGGCCAACTCGACCGTGACGAGCTGGTCCTGCTGCTCGGCGAATGCACGGCGCTGTTCAAGGCGTTGGGCGATTACGCGGGACAGCACGGCGGGCAGGCGGCGGATACGGCCGGCCAGCAGGCGGTGGCCGCGGCCTTCAAGAGTTGGGCGCCGGGCACCGGCGCGGGAGCGGGCAGCGTCGGCGCGCCGGCCGTCGGCGCAGATCAGGCACTGATGGCGTTCGGCGCACAAGCTGGGTCGGTAAACGTCACCCCGAAGACGCACGTGACCTACGCCGGCGAGAACATCGATCAGGTCGCGCAGCGGCATCTTCAGTTGATGAGCGGCCAGCGGTTCAATGCGACGGCGGGACAAGGGATGCAGCTGTTTGCGCGAGGCGCGGGCGTGCAGGCCGTGGCGGGCGAAGGACCAGTGCTGCTGCAGGCGCAGGCCGACACGCTGACGGTGAACGCCCAGAAGGGCGTCAAGATCACGACGAACGAGAACGAGGTGCTCGTGAGCGCGCCGAAGATCCGGCTCGTCGCCGAGGACGGCAGCTACCTCGAGATCGGCAACGGCATCACGCTCGGCACGAACGGCGACATCGAGCTGCTGTCGGCGTCGCACCAGTGGGGCGGGCCGTCGACGGCGCAGGCGGCGAAGAGCGCGTTCAACCATCAGCCGACGGATCAGCGTTTCAAGCTGCACTATCCGGGCGAGGATGGCGATCTGCCGGCGGCGGCGAACAAGCCATTCCGGATCACACTGGACGACGGGCGCGTCATCGAGGGCAAGACCGACGCGAGCGGCCTGACGGATTTGGTCAAGGACGACGCGATGCGTATCGCGAAGGTCGACTATCTGAAGCCGAAGCTTTGAATCCGAGCGAACGATGAGCGATAACAACGATCAGTATCACGCGGCCGCCCAAGGGGCGGGCGTTACGATGGCGAATCGGCCGGGCGATCGGCCCGTTCAGGTTCCGGCCGATCTTCCGGGCGTGGTGATCTTCATTCACGGCGTCAACGATCCGGGTGCGGCCTATGCGACCGTTGAGCGCGGGCTCTGCCAAGGGCTCAACGAGCGCCTGTCGCGGAGCGATCTGCGGCCGGGCGAATACGGCCAGCGGTATGTGAGCGCGTCGGCGGCCAAAAAGAAGGGCGATACAGTTCGATACGCAGAGGTATTGGGCGATCCAGACATGTATCTCCACCAGCGCGTGGAAGCCAATGGCACCCACAGCATGTTTCTCCCGTTTTACTGGGGCTATCGGGCGGCGGACAACGAGATCGCGAAGGTGAACAGGCCGGGCGAGGTCAAGAGCCGCGTGGCGGACAGCGACGGCAATCTGCTGACACGCGGCCAGTATCAGGACATCCACGCGAACCGGCTCGACGCCCATTTCGGCAAGGGGGGCGGGTTCTTCGCCAACGC
>NZ_LOWC01000113.1:0-955 GCF_001522845.1 Burkholderia sp. BDU5
CGCGCCGGCGTCGACGCGACGCTCGCGACCTATCGTAACGAACTGCGGAGACTGATCGATGAAAACGCCGCCGTGCGCACCTGGGCTGCTGGCGCTCTGCCTGACGACGTTGTGCGCCTGCACGCAAGCCCCGCCCTCACCGGCGCCGACGATTACGCTCAACGAATGCGCGAGCGTGACGCGCTGCACGATGCCGGCGATGGCGCCACGAACCAACGGTGAGCTGAGCGACGCGCTGCACGTCGCGCGCGCGGCGTGGGCGCGCTGCGCGTCCGAAGTCGACATGATCGCGACGTGCCAGGCGCGCATGTGGCGGGCGGACGGCCATGAATAAGCCGAACAGCCTGCGTGCGGCGCTCGTCGCCGCGTTGCCGCAGCTCAACGCGTCGCCGGATCAACTGCTCGTGTTCGTCAACGAAGGCCGGATCGAAGCGACGGGCACGCGCACGGCGTCGTTCGACTACGAATACGAGTGCGAGATCATCATTCGCGACTTCATCGGCAGCGCGGACGACGTAATGATCGCCGTCGTCGAGTGGGCGCGCGCGAATCAGCCGGACCTCGTGACGAACCGGGACGCGCGCCGCGACGGCATCACGTTTGTCGCGGACGTTCTGTCGAACAACGCGGTCGACCTCGGGCTCAAGGTGAAGCTGTCGGAAAGCGTCGTGGTCGGAACGGACGACGACGGCAACCGGACGGTCGAGCACATCGACGACGCGGCCGACGAGTGGCTCGCATGAAGAACGATCTTCAAGCGCTCGAAAAATGGGCCGGCGCGCTGCTCGCGAAGCTATCGCCGGCCGCCCGTCGTCAAATGCTGCGCGAGCTCGGCCGCGATCTGCGCCGCGCGCAGCAGTCGCGCGTCGCCGCGCAGCGGAATCCGGACGGCTCGGCGTACGCGCCGCGGAAGGTAAAGCGCGGCGGCAAGCGCCTGCGCGAGAAGGCCGGCCGC
>NZ_LOWC01000114.1:0-8855 GCF_001522845.1 Burkholderia sp. BDU5
GGGAATCGGTGGCCGTGGTAGAGCGCTTTCGGTTTCATCGCCTCATCTTACGCGACCACACCCGCCAACGTGACAGCACCCTTCAGAATTGAGACCGCCGGTATTCGAATGCACCATGACCGCCATGCAAGTCATCCATCGTGCCGCAGGTCGATACACCGTTTTTGTTGCAACTATGCGTCATTTTGTTGTGTGGCCTGAACTTGTTTGACTTTTGAAGATTTTTCCTGATATCGTCAGATCAAAATTGGAATTGATTCCTGGCGATCTGTTTAAAACAGTTTTAAAGATAGGGCGAAAATTGCATCCGGACGATGCTTTTATCCATGGTCATTTCTTGCGAGCATCTTGCGGGAAATTTCAAGTAATTTGAAAGCTTGGGTGCAGCCTTCCTTGAACGTTTTTCAACGGACTGTCAGGCCGGCCCGCTGCCGTCTGACACCTATTGGATGGCATGGTGTGTTTGGTGTGGCGCAATAAATTCGGGAGATAATTAAAAGTCAACGTATCTATTGGAGTTTGATTGAGTTGACTTTGATATATTAATATTTCGAATATCACACAAAATACACGTGGAGATCAAGCAAGCCGAAGCGACGATGTCTTGCAAATCGAATTGATCGCGCGTGGCGAGTCGCGCGCCTATCCAATGGTGTGCACTTAAATTGCCGCTCGGGGGCAATAATGAAAATTTGGGTTTGTCAAAAGCCGGATCTGTCGCCGCGTCACGCCCGTGCGCATCGCAGGGTGTAACGAAGATGGGTTCAAACTCGATCATCGTCACCAGCACGTACAACGCGCCGGTGAAGGTTTACACGACGATGTCGCCGACGCCCACCAATCCGCCGTCGACAGATCCTTCGGCGTATGTGCCGATCTACACGCTAATCGGCAGCGTCCCGCCAAACGGCACCGCCACCTTCGGGATGGACGAGCCGCTCGAGCGCATCGTGATCACGCGGCAGGCAGACGAGTTTCCTCTCAAAGTGGCCGTCGTGGGCTCGCTCGCGTCGGATTCACAGCCGATTTCGCTCGCGCAGACCGACGCCGACATTGCGGAGGCGGGCTGGAACTTCTACCAGAACACGATGAGCCAGCCGTTCACGCCGACAGCGCTCGAGTTCGGCCTGCTCGTCGAGAACACGACCCCCATCACCGACCTGCCCGATGCCGCGGCCACCTACTTCTCGCAGAACGGGGCGGCGGGGCTCACATACGGCCTCTACTCCGCACTCGGTTACTGGGCGACGAATCAGCTCTACGCGTTCCCCGGCACGTACTACTGCTACGAGCCGCCCCCGTCCAGCTCGATGGGATTCGTGTTGCCGACGACGTGCGTGGGAACGTTGGACATCGCCGACGGCAAGGCGACGTTTACACCCACGGATGGTGCGCCCATCGCGCTCGATTTCGCGATCTCGCTGCTGTCGAGCGCCGGGGCGACCGCGGACAACGGCCTGCGGCTGAGCGCGCTGATTCGCGACCTCATGTGGGAGGGAGAGCCCGACACGATCACCTGGGCGTTCGTCGGTACTTACAACGGTCAGCAGTTCATCGCGCAGTCCTATCAAGACCCGAGTCTGCCCTGGTACGCGCTACTTTATGACCTGGTCTACGGCGCACTCTTCACCGCGCAGCTCGCGATGTCGATCGATGCGGCAATCGACCTGCTGAAAGCGGTCCCCGGCGGACTGCAATGGCTCGCCAATAATGTAAGCGCGATAGCCGGCAGGATCCGCGACGCGCTCAACGCGAACGGCAATGGCGCCGCGCCTGATAGCGCGGTGGGCGACGATGCCGATCCAATTAACGTGGACGTTGATATCGACGTCGATATCGACGTGGACATCGACGTGGACATCGATATCGACATCGACATTGACATCGATGTCGACGTCGACGTGGATGTCGACGTCGACTTCATCGCCGTGGTCGACGTGGACGTGGATGTCGATATCGATGTCGACATCGACGTCGTGACCGACAACGACATCGACATCGACGTGGACGTCGACGTGGATATCGATACGGACGTCGACGTGCAACCCGGCACGATTTCCAGAGTGCTCGGTTCGGTCGGCAACTGGATCATGAAGAAGGCGCTACCGATGCTCGTCGAGGGCGTCGCGATCTACGTCGCCTTCCAGACGGCCGGTGCGCTGCTCGACGCATGGCGACAGCAGGACGAGCAGGATCTGGCGAATCTCCAGCCGCGCCAGACGACCGGGCTGGGTCTGCTCATCAACTACATGCTGAACGACTCGATCCCAATTGCAACGCGCTGGACCACCTTCAGCCAATACGTGCAGGAAGTACAAGGCGATCCGACGACGCTGCAGGTGACGCTGTCGATGCTCCTGGCGACGGCGAACAGCCAGGCGGATACCGAAGCACAGAGTTGGCGATGGCCCGAGGATGTCAGGAACGCGCTGGTCGCGCAGATGGAACAGAGCGTCGGCGCCAATGCCTACTTGGCATTCCAGACACTGGCGAATGCGACTTACCAGAACCAGCCGCTGCCGGTAAAGGTCGGAGCGTCGGTCGCGATGGCCTATCTGAAGGGCTGATCGCCCCTCCTTCGAAAGGATCAATGCTGATGAGCACTACCTGGTCACCGCCTTTCCCCGAGCGCTATCCCGACGCGGACGAGCATCGCCGCCGCTGGCGACGCCTCGCCCGCGAGATCGCGGCGCGTGCGGCGACCATAACCGACGATCCGGCCGCAATCACGCCGCCCGCGCTGCCCGGGTCGCTGGAAATCCTCGGCTCGGGGATCGAGGCGATCGGTTTCACGCGTGCCGACGAAGCGCGCATTCGCGCGGCGGACCACGTTTTCTTCTGCGTCGCCGACCCTGCGACCAAGGTCTGGCTGCTACGGGAGAGGCCCGATGCATACGACCTCTACACGCTCTACGACGACAGCAAGCGACGCTATGTCACCTACATGCAGATGGCAGAGGCAATGCTGCACCCCGTCCGTCACGGGCTGCGAGTCGTGGCGATCTTCTACGGACATCCAGGGATCTTCGTTCTGGCCACGCACCGGGCTGTCCGGATCGCTCGACGCGAGGGACACCGCGCCGAAATGCGCGCGGCGGTCAGCGCGCTCGACACGTTGTGTGCCGACCTCAGCGTCGATCCAAGCCAGCCCGGCATGCAGATGTATGAAGCGACCGACATGCTGATCCGGGCGCGCCGACCCGATACGGGGTTGCATCTCGTGCTCTGGCAGGTCGGATTGATCGGCGAGCTGGGCTATCGCCGGCAGGGCTATCTGAACAGCAACTTCTCGGTCCTGCTCGACTATCTGGAAGTGCTGTATGGCACCGATCATCCGGTCGTGAACTACGTGGGCTCGCGCTATCCCGGGGTCGATCCGGTGATAGACCGCCAGACGATCGCGTCGCTGCGGGATCCGTCGGCCCGGAACTGGGTGACCGGGATCTCGACGTTCTATCTGCCGCCCAAGGAGGCGGCCGCGGCCGACGCCACAATGCTCGACCGGCTCGGGCTGCTCCAACCTGGCCAACCGTTGCGCACGGGAGCAGACGTGTTGCGCGTGATCGATCGCTACGGTCCACGCGAACGCAAGGCGTTCGCCGATTTTGCCGGCTTCGATGTGCCCCAGAGCTACCAGTGGCAAGCCGACACCGCCGCCGCGCGCTTCGTGCTGGCGTTGTGCGACGATCCGCTGTTGCGCGAACGCTATCGCGACGATCCCGCCGGCGCGGTCGCCGGCTGGGCCGATTTGTCGCCGCGCGAGCGTGATTTGCTGGGCCGGCGCGATGCCGGCGCGATCCAACTCGCGGCGAAAGGGCTGCGCTCCAGCGGCGAACCCGAGAACCGCCGGCTGCTCGACCTGCTGCTCGCGCGGAAATCGGCAAGCGCCGCATTGCTCGCGGCGATCAAACGCGCGCCGGTTGGTCGGGTGCAGGAAGCTGCGGTGGCGTGGAGCGGCGCGCGCGGCATCGAGGCCGACTGGCCCGCGCTTGCCGCCGATTTCCAGCAACTGCTGCGCCGCGATCTGGCAGTGTGGACCGGCTTCTACCTCGTTGCGGAGCAAGCGTTATCGCTGTCGGTGCTCGGGCAGCCCGGCGGTGGCGTCACGCGCGTCGACCTGAACGGCGTGCGCGTCCAAAGGGCGCGCTTCGACAAGGGCGTACTTACCTGGCCGGCCGAAGGGGGCAATACGTGCGCGGGCTATCTGCAACCCGATCTGTGTTCCAGCGGACGACGGCGCTGGATCGGGCTGATCTGGCCTGCCGGCGCGACTCCCGATACGTCGCACAAGCTCGTTGCGCATGAAGCTCTGCCGAGGCCGCGGATACCGGCCAGCGCGATGGCCGGCACCTATCGGTGGCGCGCGCCGGACCATAGCGAACGTCTGATCGCGGTGCTGCCGACGCCGGCAGGCATGGCAGTCACGCTCGACGACGCTCACGTCGACGATCCGCTGACCGTCGGCCGGGATCATTTCATGCTCGGAGAACGCCGCGTGCCGTTCACGTCCCGCATTGGCGGCATTGCGAGCGCCGCGCATCTGCACGGCGGGTTCCGATTGCTCGTGCGGCACGGGGTTTCGACCGAAGTGACGTCCGCGATTTTCGACGCTAACGGTTTTTCATTTGGCGGACAGCGCGTAACGGCGACGTTTGACGGCGATTCGATGCATTGGCGCGACGGTCCGCCTGCGCTGGCCGGCGGGACGTTGACCTTCGTGCTCGACCCGGTCACGCTACGCCCGCTCGCTCATGGAACGGCGTGCAGCGCCGGTGGGGCGCGCGTCGCGCTGCGCGGAATGGCTGCGGTGAGCGATGAGGAAGCTGCCGCCCTCGCGTCGACGCCGCGTCTCGGGCTGCCTCGCTGGGCGTGGGCGCATTTGGTCGCGATCATGTTGGCGGCGAGCCGCAAAGGCGGCCTCTTTCTATGGCACGGCCACGAACGCGCGTCGACCAATCTGGCACGCGTGCGCCACGTGCTGGCGCGGATGCATCGCGACGGAGTGCAAGGCGCATGAGCAATGTGATGGTCACCTCTCCTTCTATTGCCGATGTCGATCGCGCGCAGCTCGCACGCAAGGCCGGGCCGCGCCCTTGCCATACGTGGGTATTGCTCGACTACGATACGGTGCGCTTCCCGTTCGCGGCCGTGCTGGGCCGAGACGTGTTCAAGGTGCGACGCCTCGAGCGGCTGCACGAGTATCTGCTCGACCATAGACGGCGCAGCGCACGCAACGCGCGGCTGCGCCCGCGCGACAACCTGATGGTGAGTGCGATGATGGAGCGCCAGCCCGCCGACGCCGATTTCTGGAAGGTCTACCATGGCTTCATGCTCGCGCAACTCGCCCCGCTGGTGGGGCGCGGGATCTCATACACGAGCCATCCGAAGCTGCGCGTTCATCTGTCGGGCACGGCCAGCGTCAGTTCATTCCACCACGACATCTGCGTGACGCGGCGAATCGATCAGATCAACTTCTGGATGCCTTTCACCGATGTCGACGGCGGCGCGACACTCTGGCTCGAAAGCGACTACGGCAGAGGCGATTTCGAACCCGTGCCGGTGCGGTACGGGCAGGTGCTGATCTTCGACGGCGGCTATCTGGGTCATGGCTCCGTCGCCAATGATTCCGGCGTGACGCGTGTCAGCCTGGACATGCGGTTTTCCTACAAACAGGCGACGACGCGCGCCGAAGGCGTGTCATTGATGAACCGGATCGTCGAGGTGCTGGACCAGCCGCGCCGCCGGTGCGGCGCAGTCGGACCCGCTGCACGATCCGCCACGACGCGGGAGGCATGATGATCCAGGCATTCGGGCAGTTGGCGACCGCAGGCGCTGTGGCAAGCATCGCAAGCAACCTGCCCCGTTCGGTCAGCGTGGTGCATTACGGCTCCGATGGCGTGAGTGTTGCGACGACCGGCCGGGCCAGTTACGCGGACGTGTCGTCCGGTGGAGGCACGATTCGCTATGCGGCGGCGCTGGCGGGAGGCGCACCCCACTCGACGTCCGACATCGTCATCGATGCGCAAGGCCGGGCGGTCTCGTCGGAAACCCGGCTGCTCGCGGCCGATGGGACGCTACGGCGCGTGGTGCGCGGCGACTATCGCTCGCTCGTGCTCAATTCCGCCGGCTCGACTGCCGGCGGTGTCGCGCAATTCGCGCTTGCCGGGCCGGACGGGACGCCATGCCATTTCGCGGAGATGGCCTACGCCAACGAGCGTCCGGCGAGCTACATGCTCACCACCTATGCGGGCGGTAGCGCCGAGGCGATCGCGATGCGCGTCGAGATCGGTTTTGAAGACGCCGTGTTCGCCGGCATGCGGCTCGTTGGCGGCGAGCTTGCCGTCACCTGCCGCACGGGCGCCACGCTGACGCTGGCGAGCACTGCACGCTCGTTCCTGAGCACACGGGGAACGCCCGACAGGCTGCTGAGTACCATCTACGCGGAAGACGGTGCGACCGTGCGTGAGCTCGTCGAATCCAGCTATACCCGCATCGTGTTCGACGCGCGGGGCAGGATTCGCGCAGGGGTGCTGGTCGTCGCAGTCCAGCCTGCGGGTGGCGGTTCGCCGGTCCGGACGGCCTTGCGCTATGCCAATGGCAAACTGATCTCCACCCGTGTTCTGGAATCCCGAGCCCCGCTGCCGCCGCGGCTCGATGCCGCACCGGCGAGACCCGTGCCGGGACCGTGGCGGCCGGCACGCGCGGCCGATCGCGTGCGGCGGACGCTGCGCGCTGACGGCAGCCTCGCGCAATTGAGCGAGGATTGGCTGGCGCGGCCAAGGCTGACGCCGCTGCGCTCACTCATCACCGGTTTCGCGACCGACGGCAGGACTGCGGTGCGCGTGACCGACATCGACTATCGGGCGGCGCGGTTCGCTGCCGACGGGCAGCCGGACGGCGGCACGATCATTTCCACGCGATTCGAAGGAGGCATGCGCTCGAGCACGACCAACATCGTGTACTAGCCAGATGCGGACGCGGCGCGCTTGCACGACAGTCCACGTCCGGACATGGAGCCATGGCATTCACAGTCACCCAACGTTGTTCAAACCCACCCACGGAGAAAAGCGATGGATATCAACAAAAACTGCTCGATCGTCAACAACTCGGGCAAGAACGTTGTCGTACTCAATGCCGTCAACTCGTCGACCAACGTCGCGCAGAACTCACCGCAACAGGGATATCTGCAGGACCTGACTCTGCTGCCCGTCGCATCAGGCGCCAAGGTGCTGACCAACGGCGCGACGGACTCGGTGACGCTCGACGGCACCTACGTCGACTCGACCGGGCAGACCCAGTCCTGCTATATCTACCAGTTGCTCGTCTCGCAGCCGAACTCGCTGTTCCCGGTGATGGCGGTCGGCGAAATGCTCGATTTCACCTCGATGTCTTACCCTCCGATTACCGTCACCGCGGCTGCCGCGGCCAACATGTCCAAGGCGCTCTCTTTCTGCCAGAACATCATGACGTCGCCATCGTCGAAAATGGCGGTCGCGTTCCAGAGCGTGCTGGACAGCGCGTTCAATCAGCAGACCATCACCGCCGGCGAGCAGGCAATAGCCGCATTCTTCAACCAGTATCCGCTGTTCGCGGGACTTGACTTCCCGAGTTACGTCGCGGTCAGCACTTGGCTGCGCGCCTATGCGTATCTCTGGGGCATGGGCAACAACGACGAACTGGGGTGTACCTACTACGTCTACTCCGGGTCGGCCACCGGCACGACAGCGGTGAAGGCCGCAGGCACCATCGTTTTTCAGCAGAAAGCGGGCGCGCCGTCGCCTGCCGATCCCAGTGATCGCCAGAGCGGCATGACGATCACGCTCAACTCGCCGACCGGCGGCACCACCGACCTGCAGTTCGATGAAGGCCAGATTGTCGACGCGGCTGGCGCAGTTGTACTCAACGCGACGTTCGGCTTCAAGGGGACCTTCACCGCGATCGAAACCGACACCACGGTTTGGCCGATCCTGTGCGGCACGATGCTTAACCAGCAGGTGATCGCGATCCCGCTCGCGCCCACGCCCCAATCGACGGGGAGCAATTTCTGGTCGCTCGCCACCTTCGACGACGTCCTCATGTACTTCTTCAAAGCGGTCGGACTTTGGATGGCGATTGATTTCGTGGCACACAAGCTGAGCGGGAAGAATAACAAGGCCCGCGACGATCAGGCAAACGAGAACAACGGCGATCAGCCCAGCCAGCAACAACTGAGTGATGCGGAAAGCTCCGGCGAAGCGATCGGCGAGGAGTCGTTGCAGAATAACCAGCAGAAGCTTCAGGAGTCGGGCGGTAGCGTCGAGGACGTACCGTCGGACAACGCATCGTTCGCTAGCAGTGTTGAAGGCTTGCGCACGCAAAGCGCTAACGTGTACAACGCAGTGGCCGGCGATAGCATCAAGGGTGGGCTCGACAGCGCGGAGGCGGCGATCGGCGAGCTCTCGAAAATCGAGATGACTCAGTCTATAGAGGACGCCTATTCGAATGTGATAGCTGCTCTCCAGAGCCTGAACGACGGCGACTTCGTGGTAGCGAACCAAAACCTGATTAAAGTCACAAAATCACTTCCCGAAATTGTTGAGGCAATGGGCGCCCAGGTAAGCCAAAGCACGGCGCAGCAGATCAAGGAGGCTGTCGCCGTTCAGACGGAGGCGAGCAATATTGCTGATGAATCGATCGACCACGCAAATGAGGCCGCGTCCGGCGACGAGGATTCGTTCGAATCAGGCCTCGACATTAATGATTGATCGGCACGGCGGGCCTTCATGCTTAGAGACGGCGCTGTCACGTTGGCGGGTGTGGTCGCGTAAGATGAGGCGATGAAACCGAAAGCGCTCTACCACGGCCACCGATTCCCC
>NZ_LOWC01000115.1:0-63300 GCF_001522845.1 Burkholderia sp. BDU5
AATGACGGGGGGAGGTGAACCGGCGTTGCGGGCGTCGATCGATCGGGCGAGCGATGGATGCGCGTCGGGCCCATCGCGATGACGTTCACGATTCACCCCACGTCGTCAAGTTTCGAGACGACAACTGGCGAGTACCTTGTCGCGCCGGCTTTGGAGCGACGCAGTGACGCAGTGCGAATGTCGGCTCAAGCTGCGGCGCGCGTTTTTCGTCACAATCTCCGCATCGCGGGCGGTTGCGCATCCGGTTCGATCGAGCGCGTGCGTTGAGGTTGAAATGCAACCAGCCCCAGTCCTTGCCGGATATTTCCGCGGGATTGGCCGAGTCGCTGACGAAGCAGGTGCGTGTCCTTCGCAGATTCGACCTCCAGCAGTTTCCACTGTTCGGTGCTTTCCTTGAGCGCGGCGAGCGAGTGCGTTTCGATATCGAGAATCGGCAAGTTCGTGAGGGAAACTTGCTCTGTGCCGAATATTCAAACTGGTTTCGAGAAACGATGACCGGCGCGGTCGCCGGCCGAACGGATGGAGCCCGTTCGAGGGGAGATCGTGAAGGTGAATCTGAAAGCGCTGTCGGAGGCGCTCGGCTTGTCGCGCACGACAGTGAGCCGCGCGACATCGTGTTTCAGCACCGGGCGGCCACGGTGCTGCAGCCGACCGGGTACGCATCAGGCCGGGCGATCGCCGCCGAGCTGATGGTCGGCATCATCGCGGATCCGGCCGGTGTCGCGCATCGGCTCGCGTCGCCCGTCGTCGAGCCGGGCGATACGGACGGGCCGGCACGCGGTTGATGCGCGGCCTGACGCGGGGCGGGGGCGCGGCCCATCCACGCGTGGCCGCACGCTGCACTGCGCGACGCCCTGTGCGCGCAACGCCGCACCGCCGTCGACACCCTTGCCACCATCGCCGCTTCGTTCGATGTCGGCCGCAGTCAAGCCGATGTCGGTTTTTGGACGCTCGGCCCCCCGGCTCGCGGACTACCCTCGAAAAGCTCGCTGCAAGCCCGTCCGACGCGCCCGAACGCGCGGCCCGGGCGACGCGCGGCGCACCGCCAACGAGACATGGAGACAATGCGATGAGCAGCAACCGAGGTGTCGTGTATCAGGGACCGGGCAAGGTCGAGGTGCAAAAGATCGACTATCCGAAGATGGTCGATCCGAGCGGCCGCGCGATCGGCCACGGCGTGATCTTGAAGGTGGTCAGCACGAATATCTGCGGCTCCGATCAGCACATGGTGCGCGGCCGCACGACGGCGCCCGTCGGGCTCGTGCTCGGTCACGAGATCACGGGCGAGGTGATCGAGGCCGGCCGCGACGTCGAGACGCTGAAGATCGGCGATCTCGTGTCGGTGCCGTTCAACGTCGCGTGCGGCCGCTGCGCGATGTGCAGGGAGCAGCACACGGGCGTGTGTCTGAACGTGAACCCGTCGCGCGCGGGCGGCGCGTACGGCTATGTCGACATGGGCGGCTGGATCGGCGGCCAGGCCGAATACGTGCTCGTTCCGTACGCTGACTTCAACCTGCTGAAATTCCCCGACCGCGATCAGGCGATGGCGAAGATCCGCGATCTCACGTGCCTGTCCGACATCCTGCCGACGGGCTATCACGGCGCGGTGTCGGCCGGCGTGAAGCCCGGCTCGACCGTCTACGTCGCGGGCGCGGGCCCCGTCGGGATGGCGGCCGCCGCGTCGGCGCGCCTGCTCGGCGCCGCCTGCACGATCGTCGGCGACATGAACGCCGAGCGTCTAGCGCATGCGAAGGCGATGGGCTTCGAGGTCGTCGATCTGTCGAAGGACGCGACGCTCGGCGAGCAGATCGAGCAGATCCTCGGCAAGCCGGAGATCGATTGCGCGGTCGACTGCGTCGGCTTCGAGGCGCACGGTCACGGCTCGTCCGGCCACGCGGAGGAGGCGCCCGCGACGGTGCTGAATTCGCTGATGGAAATCACGCGGCCCGCCGGCGCGATTGGCATTCCGGGCCTGTACGTGACGGACGATCCGGGTGCGAAGGACAAGGCCGCGCAGCACGGCAGCCTGAGCATCCGCTTCGGCCTCGGCTGGGCGAAGTCGCATACGTTCTTCACGGGCCAGACGCCGGTGCTGAAGTACAACCGCAACCTGATGCAGGCGATCCTGTTCGACCGGCTGCCGATCGCGAAGATCGTCAACGTGTCGGTGATCTCGCTCGACCAGGCGCCGGAGGGCTACAAGAAGTTCGACGGCGGCGCGCCGCGCAAGTTCGTCATCGATCCGCACGGCATGCTGAACGCCGCCTGATGCACGCGCAGGCGCGGCGCGATCGGCGCCGCGCCGGAAAACCAGCACGGCCCGCCGGTCTGGGGACCCGGCGGGCCGTTCGTTTCGGGTTCCGAAGCATGCGAAGCAGACGCGCGCCGCAACGGTCGCGCGGCGCGCTCAGGCGTGCAGCAACATCGACGGCACGGGCGCGCCACTCGCCATCGCAGGTTGCGCGAGCGGCGCAACCTGCTTGCGGCGCTCGCGCGTCGGCGCGGTGCCGAACGCGTCGCGATAGCTCTTGCTGAAGTGGCACGCGGACTGAAAGCCGCACGCCATCGTGATGTGCATGATCGACATATCGGTCTGCAGCAGCAGCTCGCGCGCGCGGCGCAGGCGCAGCATCAGGTAGTAATGCGTCGGCGTCATCCCGAGATGCTCGCGGAAGAGGCGCTGCAACTGCCGCTGCGACATGTTCGCGAGCCGCGCGAGCTCTTCGCGCGACAGCGGCTCTTCGATGTTGTTCTCCATCAGCGAAATCACTTCGAACAGCGACTTGTTCGCGGACCCGAGCCGCGCGACGAGCGGCATCCGCTGCTGCGCGCTCGTGTCGCGCACGTGCTCGACGATGAATTGCTCGGCGATCTGCGTGACGCGTGCGGTGCCGATTCGTGCGGCGATCAGGTTCAGCATCATGTCGAGCGGCGCGACGCCGCCCGTGCAGGTCACGCGGTCGCGGTCGATCACGAACAGTTCTTTCAGGAAGCGGGTGTCCGGAAATTCTTCCTTCAGCGCGGAGAGATTCTCCCAATGGATCGCGCATGCATAGCCGGCGAGGAGGCCCGCCTTCGCGAGCGCGTAGGTGCCGGTGCACAGGCTGCCGAGCGCGACGCCCGCGCGCGCGAAGCGGCGCAGCGCCGCGAGATGCTCGGGGCGCGTCGCGTGCTGCACGTCGACGCCGCCGCAGACGAACACGATGTCCGGCTGCCCGGCGCAATCGGCCGGGCCGGTGTCGACCGAGAGCCCGTTGCTCGCGCTGACCGAGCCGCCCTCCGGGCTGATGATCGACCAGCGGTACAGCGGCTGCC
Source organism: Burkholderia sp. BDU5 (assembly GCF_001522845.1). Lineage (NCBI taxonomy): Bacteria > Pseudomonadati > Pseudomonadota > Betaproteobacteria > Burkholderiales > Burkholderiaceae > Burkholderia > Burkholderia sp. BDU5. The sequence continues at coordinate 3,316 of NZ_LOWC01000115.1, forward strand.
CGCTCAGGTAGTTGGCCATCCTGAGCACTTCGATCGCGTTCGTGAACGCGATCATCGTGAAATTGGGCAGCGGCATGAACGCGAAATGAGACAGCGACGCGGTGCGGTCGGGCGACATGGGGAGGCGTTCCTTGAATCTGGTCTTGATGCAGCCGGGGCGCTCGGCTTGCGTATTGTGAAATCGAGCGCAACAAGCGTGCCATACGGCTAAACCCTAGATCGGCGCGATTGCCTGTCGGCTGTGTTTCGCTGCACCGCACCGCAACCGGGAGCGGCTGCGCAGCGCGGGTGCAGCGGCGGCACCTCGCCAGTGCCGGACGGCGTGCGGGAGCCCGGGACCGCCGACGCAAAAAACGCACGATCGGTCACTTGTTCAAAAGTGACGAACATGTCGGAAAAGGGAAAGAAAGCGTCTGAATTCATCAATCGGCGAAAAATCCGAACGACAAGAATAGAGCCGTCGGCAGCCGCTGCGGCGGGACGCCCAAACGCCGTGCGGCGGGCCTTCGAGCCCGCCCCGGCGCCCCTCAAAATCCAGTGACGAGACGCCCTATGTCGAACGCCAATCCTTTCTTCTCGCAATCGCTCGCCGAGCGTGACGCGTCCGTGCGCGGCGCGATCCTCAAGGAACTCGAGCGGCAGCAGTCGCAAGTCGAGCTGATCGCGTCGGAGAACATCGTGTCGCGCGCGGTGCTCGAGGCGCAGGGCTCGGTGCTGACGAACAAGTATGCGGAAGGCTATTCGGGCAAGCGCTATTACGGCGGCTGCGAATTCGCGGACGAAGTCGAGGCGCTCGCGATCGATCGCGTGAAGCGGATCTTCAACGCCGGCTATGCGAACGTGCAGCCGCACTCCGGCGCGCAGGCGAACGGCTCGGTGATGCTCGCGCTCGCGAAGCCGGGCGATACGGTGCTCGGCATGTCGCTCGACGCGGGCGGGCACCTGACGCACGGCGCGAAGCCGGCGCTGTCAGGCAAGTGGTTCAACGCGGTCCAGTACGGCGTAAACCGCGACACGATGCTGATCGATTACGACCAGATCGAGGAGCTCGCGCAGCAGCACAAGCCGAGTCTCATCATCGCGGGCTTCTCCGCGTATCCGCGCAAGCTCGACTTCGCACGCTTTCGCGCGATCGCCGATTCGGTCGGCGCGAAGCTGATGGTCGACATGGCGCACATCGCCGGCGTGATCGCCGCGGGCCGCCACGCGAATCCGGTCGAGCACGCGCACGTCGTCACGTCGACGACGCACAAGACGCTGCGCGGACCGCGCGGCGGCTTCGTGCTGACGAACGACGAAGACATCGCGAAGAAGATCAACTCGGCGGTGTTCCCCGGCCTGCAGGGCGGTCCGCTGATGCACGTGATCGCCGGCAAGGCGGTCGCGTTCGGCGAGGTGCTGGCCGACGACTTCAAGACCTACATCGACCACGTGCTCGCGAACGCGCAGGCGCTCGGCGAAGTGCTGAAGGCGGGAGGCGTCGATCTCGTGACGGGCGGCACCGACAACCATCTGCTGCTCGTCGATCTGCGTCCGAAGGGCCTGAAGGGCGCGCAGGTCGAGCAGGCGCTCGAGCGGGCGGGCATCACCTGCAACAAGAACGGCATCCCGTTCGATACCGAGAAGCCGACGATCACGTCGGGCATCCGCCTCGGCACGCCGGCCGGCACGACGCGCGGCTTCGGCGTCGCGGAGTTCCGCGAGGTCGGCCGGCTGATTCTCGAGGTGTTCGACGCGCTGCGCGCGAACCCGGAAGGCGACCGCGCGACCGAACAGCGCGTGCGCCGCGAGATCTTCGCGCTCTGCGAGCGCTTCCCGATTTACTGAGCGCCGCGCCTCAGCACGACGACCGACCCACGCGCAGACCAGACTGGAGAATCCATGAGCACGCTGCATCAGGACAGCATCATCATCGATGGCCTGAACATTTCGAAATTCGAACGCTCGGTGTTCGAAGACATGCATCAAGGCGGCGTGACGGCCGCGAACTGCACGGTGTCCGTGTGGGAGAACTTCACGAAGACGGTCGACAACATCGCGCTGATGAAGAAGCAGATCCGCGACAACGGCGAACTGCTGACGCTCGTGCGCACGACCGACGACATCTTCCGCGCGAAGCGGGAAGGCAAGACGGGCGTGATCCTCGGCTTCCAGAACGCGCATGCGTTCGAGGACAACCTCGGCTATGTCGAGGCGTTCGCCGACATGGGCGTGCGCGTCGTTCAGCTCTGCTACAACACGCAGAATCTCGTCGGCACCGGCTGCTACGAACGCGACGGCGGATTGTCGGACTTCGGCCGAGAAGTGATCACCGAGATGAACCGCGTCGGGATCATGGTCGATCTGTCGCACGTCGGCGGCAACACATCGTCGGAGGCGATCGCGTTCTCGAAGAAGCCCGTCTGCTATTCGCACTGCCTGCCGTCCGGCCTGAAAGAGCATCCGCGCAACAAGAGCGACGCGCAACTGAAGGAGATCGCCGATGCGGGCGGCTTCGTCGGCGTGACGATGTTCGCGCCGTTCCTGAAGCGCGGGATCGACGCGACGATCGACGACTACATCGAAGCGATCGATTACGTCGTGAACCTGATCGGCGAGGATGCGGTTGGCATCGGCACCGACTTCACGCAAGGCTTCAGCGTCGATTTCTTCGACTGGCTCACGCACGACAAGGGCCGATACCGCCGGCTCACGAATTTCGGCAAGGTCGTGAACCCGGAAGGAATCCGTACGATCGGCGAATTCCCGAACCTGACGGCCGCAATGGAGCGCGCCGGCTGGAAAGCGTCGCGCATCCGCAAGATCATGGGCGAGAACTGGGTGCGCGTGTTCAAGGAGGTCTGGGGCGCGTAGACGTCCGCTTTCTTCGCTTTCAACCGATTCGATTCAGAACGCGCCCGCTCGACGAGCGACGGCGCGCGGACGATGCCGCGCGTGCGCGAAGACGCCGCGCGTTTTACCCCACGGAGTCACACGATGCAACCGCAACTGCCGATCGACGTCGATCCGAACACCGGCGTCTGGACCACCGATGCGCTGCCGATGCTGTACGTGCCGCGCCATTTCTTCACGAACAACCATACGGCGGTGGAAGCGGCGCTCGGCCGCGATGTCTACGCGGACATTCTCTACCAGGCCGGCTACAAGTCGGCGTACCACTGGTGCGACAAGGAGGCGAAGCAGCACGGGATCGCCGGCATGGCGGTGTTCGAGCATTACCTGAAGCGCCTGTCGCAGCGCGGCTGGGGGCTGTTCTCGATCATCGAGGCCGATCCGGCGAACGCGCGCGCGAAGATCGAACTGCGCCACTCGTCGTTCGTGCTCGCGCAGCCGGGCAAGGAAGGCAAGCTCTGCTACATGTTCGCCGGCTGGTTCGCGGGCGCGATGGACTGGGTCAACGACACGGCGCGGGCAGGCTCGGGCGCGCCGCGCGCGCAATCGAAGGAAGCGCAATGCGCGGCCGAAGGCCACGACCATTGCGTGTTCGAAGTGTCGCCGCTTTCGCACTGACACGACATCCACCACGCCAACGTCACGCTTACGAGAACGCCAGAGGTCGCCCGCGATGCGCTATCCCCATCTGTTCAAACCCTTGACGCTGAACCAGCTCACGCTGCGCAACCGGATCGTCAGCACCGCGCACGCGGAGGTGTACGCGGAACCGGGCGGGCTGCCCGGCGATCGCTACATTCGCTACTACGAGGAAAAGGCGAAGGGCGGGGTCGGCCTCGCCGTGTGCGGCGGGTCGAGCCCGGTATCGATCGACAGCCCGCAGGGCTGGTGGAAATCGGTGAACCTGTCGACCGACAAGATCGTCGATCCGCTGTCGCGGCTTGCCGAAGCGATGCATCGGCACGGCGCGAAGATCATGATCCAGGCGACGCACATGGGCCGACGCTCCGCCTTTCACGGCGAGCACTGGCCGCACCTGATGTCGCCGTCGGGCGTGCGCGAGCCGGTGCACCGCGGCAACGCTAAGATCATCGAGGTCGAGGAAATCCGCCGGATCATCGGCGATTTCGCCGCGGCCGCGAAGCGCGTAAAGGATGCGGGGATGGACGGCATCGAGATCTCGGCCGCGCACCAGCATCTGATCGACCAGTTCTGGAGCCCGCGGACGAACTTCCGTACTGACGAATGGGGCGGCAGCCTCGAGAACCGGCTGCGCTTCGGCGTCGAAGTGCTGAAGGCGGTGCGCGAGGCGGTCGGCCGCGATTTTTGCGTCGGACTGCGGATGTGCGGCGACGAGTTCCATGAAGACGGCCTCGATCACGAGCAATTGAAAGAGATCGCGCAGGCGATGTCCGAGACGGGCTTGATCGATTACCTCGGCGTGATCGGCTCGGGCGCGGACACGCACAACACGCTCGCGAACTGCATGCCGCCGATGGCGCTGCCGCCCGAGCCGTTCGTGCATCTCGCGGCGGGCATCAAGTCGGTCGTCAAGATTCCGGTGATGCACGCGCAGAGCATTCGCGATGCCGGTCAGGCCGAGCGCCTGCTCGCGAACGGGATGGTCGATCTCGTCGGCATGACGCGCGCGCAGATCGCCGATCCGCACATGGTCATCAAGATCCGCGACGGACGCGAGGACGAGATCAAGCAGTGCGTCGGCGCGAACTATTGCATCGACCGCCAGTACAACGGCCTCGACGTGCTGTGCGTGCAGAACGCGGCGACGTCGCGCGAGGCGACGATGCCGCACGTGATCGAGAAGTCGCGCGGGCCGAAGCGCAAGGTCGCCGTGGTCGGCGCGGGGCCGGCCGGACTCGAAGCGGCCCGCGTCGCGCGTTCGCGCGGCCATGACGTCGTGCTGTTCGAGAAGCATCATGAAGTCGGCGGACAGATCATGCTCGCCGCAAAGGCGCCGCAGCGCGAGCAGATGGCGGGCATCGTGCGCTGGTTCGACATGGAGACGAAGCGTCTCGGCGTCGATCGGCGTCTCGGCGTCGAAGCGGACGAGAAGATGATCATGGCCGAAAAGCCGGACATCATCGTGCTCGCGACGGGCGGTTCGAGCTTCACGCAGCAGGTGCCGGCTTGGGGCGTCGCCGAAGGACTCGCGGTCAGTTCGTGGGACATCCTGTCGGGCCGCGTCGAGCCGAAGCAGAACGTGCTCGTCTACGACGGCGTCAGCACGCATGCGGGCGCGGGCGTCGCCGATTTCATCTCGAGCCGCGGCTCGAAGGTCGAGATCGTCACGCCGGACGTGAAGGTCGCCGACGACTGCGGCGGCACGACATTCCCGATCTTTTACCGGCGTCTCTATGCGCAGGGCGTGATCCACACGCCGAACTACTGGCTCGATCGCGTCTATGAAGAGGACGGCAGGAAGATCGCGGTGCTGCGCAACGAATACACGGAGGAGCAGGAGGAGCGTGCGGTCGATCAGGTCGTGATCGAGAACGGCGTCACGCCGAACGACGCGCTGTACTGGAAGCTGAAGCCGGAATCGGTCAATCGCGGCCAGATCGACGTGCACAAGCTGTTCGCCGCCGAGCCGCAGCCGTGCCTGTCCGAGGCGCTCGGCAACGGCCGCTTCCTGCTGTTCCGCGTCGGCGACTGTATTTCGATGCACAACATCCATGGTGCGATCTACGACGCGCTGCGTCTCGTGAAGGATTTCTGACGATGAATCCGGCCTTTCTGATTACCGCGTTGCTGTGGCTGTCGGTCGCGGGCCTCGCGTTCGCCGTCGCGAAGCGTTCGTCGTACTGGCGGCTCGGCCGCGCGACCGCACCCGGCGTGTTCGGGCTCGCGAATCTGTTTGCGATTCCGAAGCGTTATTTCGTCGATCTGCATCACGTCGTCGCGCGCGATCCGTATATCGCGAAGACACACGTCGCGACGGCGGGCGGCGGGATCGCCGCGCTCGCGCTCGTGTTCGTCAACTACGGGCTCGCGATCTATTCGCCGTGGCTCGACAAGCTGATCTTTGTCGCGGCGCTCGCGATGCTCGTCGGCGCGGTGTTCGTGTGGCGCCGTCGTCATGCGAAGAACGTGCCCGCGCGTTTGTCGCGCGGCCCGTGGAATACGCTGCCCTGGCTGCTCGGCGCGTTCGCGCTCGGTCTCGTGCTGTTCATGCTCGTGCCGACCGCCGCGATGTCGGGCGCGTTCGCGGTGTTGTGCGCGGTGCTGATCGGCGTCGGCGCGTTTGCGATGACGGTCGGCGCGGCGAAGGGCGGGCCGATGAAGCATGCGATCGCGGGTCTGCTGCATCTCGCGTTCCATCCGCGTCAGGAGCGCTTTGCGGCGACGCGCGAGCCGTACGCCGACAACGGCGTCGCGATGCCGCCGACCGCGCTGAAGCCGTCCGATGTCGAGCATGACGAGTACGGCGTCGCGAAGCCGGCCGAATTCCGCTGGAATCAGCTGCTGAGCTTCGATGCGTGCGTGCAGTGCGGCAAGTGCGAAGCCGCGTGTCCCGCGTTCGCGTCCGGCCAGCCGCTCAATCCGAAGAAGCTGATCCAGGATCTCGTGGTCGGGATGGCGGGCGGCACCGACGCGGCGTACGCGGGCAGCCCGACGCCCGGGATTCCGGTCGGCCAGCACGGCGGCGATCCGCAGCGTCTGATCGTGTCTTCGCTGATCGAGGCCGACACGCTGTGGTCGTGCACGACGTGCCGCGCCTGCGTACAGGAGTGCCCGATGCTGATCGAGCACGTCGACGCGATCGTCGACATGCGTCGCAACCAGACGCTCGTGCACGGCGCAGTACCCGGCAAGGGCGCGGACGTGCTCGCGAATCTGCGCGAGACGGGCACGATGGGCGGCTACGACACCGCCGCGCGCTACGACTGGTCAGTCGACCTGAGCGCGCCCGTCGCGCAGCCGGGGCGTCCTGTCGATGTCCTGATCGTCGCCGGCGAAGGCGCATTCGACATGCGTTATCAGCGCACGCTGCGCGCGCTCGTGAAAGTGCTGAATCACGCGGGCGTCGATTACGCGGTGTTTGGCCGCGCGGAAACGGACACGGGCGACGTCGCGCGCCGGCTCGGCGACGAAGCGACGTTCCAGCAGATGGCGAAACGCCTGATCGGCGCGCTCGGCACGTTGTCGTTCAAGCAGATCGTGACGGCCGACCCGCACGTGATGCACAGCCTGCGCAACGAGTATCGCGCGCTCGGCGGCCGCTACACGGTCAAGCATCACACGACCTTCGTCGCCGAGCTGGTTGCGGCCGGGAAGATCAAGCCGCAGGCGGCCGAAGCGCTGCGCGAGAAGCGCATCACCTATCACGATCCGTGCTATCTCGGCCGCTACAACGGCGAGACGGAAGCGCCGCGCAAGCTGCTGAAGACGATCGGCATCCAGGTCGTCGAGATGGAGCGCCATGGGATGCGCGGCCGTTGCTGCGGCGGTGGCGGCGGCGCACCGCTCACGGACGTCCCGGGCAAGCAGCGGATCCCCGACATCCGCATCGCCGACGCGCGCGCGGTGGGCGCGGAGGTCGTTGCGGTCGGCTGTCCGAACTGCACCGCGATGCTCGAAGGTGTCGTCGGCCCGCGGCCGGACGTGCTCGACGTCGCCGAACTCGTCGCCGCCTCGCTGGAGTGACCCGATGACCACGCTCAAACGAATCGATCCGCGCCGGCCGTTCGTCGTCACCGCGGCGGGCCTGAAACGCATCACGCTCGGCGAGACGGGCAGTGCATCCGGCGACGCGGCGCAGTGGGCGCCGCACGCACACGGCGCGTCGGCCGCGAAGCCGGTGCGCGTCGTGCGGGAAGCTGCGCGTGTCTTCCTTGTTGCCGCGCACAGCGAGCGCGGCGCGCTCGACGACCATGCGCGTCAGACGCTTGCCGCCGCCGCGCTGCTCGCCGATGCGCAAACCGAAGTCGCGCTCGTCGTGTTCGGAGAACTGAACGACGACGCGGGCGCGCTCGGCGCCGACACACTGATCGTGCTGCGCGGCTTCGACTGCCGAGCGTTCGCGCCGGAGCGCGAGCTCGACGCGCTGCGCGCGTGCGCGGTCGCGCTGTCGCCGCAGCATCTGTTCATTCCCGACAACGCGACGGGCGACGGCGATCTCGGCCGCCGCTACGCAGCGGCGACGAACGCGAGCGTCGCGACGAACGTCGTCGAGATCGCGGCGGATCACGTCGGTGCGTACGCCGATGCGAAGCGCGGCTTCGCGACACGCGCGTTGCCCGACGTCGTGCTGCTCGCGCCTAACGCGGTCGAGCCGAAGCTGCCGTTCGTCGGCGCGGCGCGCGAGCGCACGCTCGACGGCGCGCCGGACGCACGCTCGTTCGCCGGCGGCGACTATCGCGATCTCGGCCTCGAAGAGATCGACGCCGCGCAGGTCGCGCTCGAAGAAGCGGATTTCATCGTGTCGGCGGGCAACGGCGTGACCGACGTCGCCGCGTTCGAGACGCTCGCCGCAACGTTCGGCGCGGCAATCGGCGCGAGCCGCGTCGCGGTCGACAACGGCCACTTCACGCGCGACAAGCAGGTGGGCGCGACCGGCAAGACGGTCGATGCGAGTGTCTACATCGCGTTCGGGATCTCGGGCGCCGTCCAGCATCTTCAGGGGATCAAGGAGTGCCGCCACGTGATCGCGGTGAATCTCGACGGCAGCGCGCCGATCGCCAAGCGCGCGAACCTGACGATCGTCGGTGATGCACAGGCGACGATCGCCGCGCTGATCGACGAGGTGAACGCCGCTCGCGCCGCGCATGTGCGATCGAGCGCCGCATCGCAAGAGACCGAATACGTGGGAGCCGCAGCATGAATGCAAATCGAAAGCTCGGAAGCATCGCGGTGCTCGTGTCGGTCGGGCGCCATCCGGTGTCTGGCGCGTCGCGCTACAGCCGCAACGACGCGGCCGCGCTCGAAATCGGCCGCGCACTGGCCGCTGAGCATCGCGCGCGCCTGGACGTGATCCATGCGGGCGACCCGCGCAATCCGGCGCTCGCCGATTACCTCGCGCTCGGCGCGGCCGGCGTCGAAGTGCTCGCATGCGCGGCCGGCGACGATGCGGCCGCTGCGCTCGCCGAACGCGTGCGCGGCCACGATCTCGTGCTCACCGGCACGCGCGCCGAAGGCGCGTACGACACCGGGATGCTGCCGTACCGCGTCGCGGCTGCGCTTGGCTGGCGGTTCGCCGGCGCGGCGGTCGACGTGAGCGTCGACGCCGGGCGCGCGACGCTGCGGCAATTCTTGCCGAAAGGCGTTCGCCGGCGCGTCGACGCGGCGCTGCCCGCCGTCGTCGCCGTGCATCCGCTCGCGAACGCACAGCCGCGCTACGCATACGCGCGGCTGCGCGCGGGCGAGGTGCGCGCGACGCACGTCGCGACGCATGCGTCGGCGGATGCCGCGCAATGGACGACGCGCGCGGCCGAGCGCAAGCCGGTGAAGCTCGCGGCCACCGACAAGCGCTCAGGCCACGCTCGGATGCTGTCTGCGACGACGACAGAAAGCCACGGCGGAAACGTCGTAATTGAAGGGAGTTCGGTCGAAAAAGCACAAGTGATCCTCGCGTATTTGCGCGAGCATCAGCTCATCGATTACTGAACGATGCCTGTCGGCAACAACACCATGGATGCAAGGAATCCGGAGCACACGATGAAAGTATCGGCAGACATCCGCGCGCTCGTGGCGCGGCGCAAGGCGGGCTACAGCCTCGAGGCCCCGTTCTATCTGAGCGACGAGATCTTTGCGCTCGACATGGACGCGATTTTCCGGCGGCATTGGATTCAGGTGGGCGTCGAGCCGGACGTGCCCGAGCCCGGCGATTACGTGACGGTTCAGCTCGGCGCCGATTCGATCCTGATCGTGCGCGACGACGACATGCAGATTCGCGCGTTCCACAACGTCTGCCGCCATCGCGGCGCGCGCCTGTGCAACGAGGAAAAGGGTTCGGTCGGCAACATCGTGTGTCCGTATCACAGCTGGACGTACAACCTGACCGGCCAATTGATGTTCGCCGAGCACATGGGAGAGAAGTTCGATCGCTGCAAGCACAGCCTGAAGCCCGTGCACCTGGAGAATCTCGCGGGACTCTTGTTCGTGTGCCTCGCCGACGAGCCGCCGACCGATTTCGCGACGATGCGCGCGGCGATGGAGCCGTATCTGCTGCCGCACGATCTGCCGAACACGAAGATCGCCGCGCAGGTCGACATCATCGAGAAAGGCAACTGGAAGCTGACGATGGAGAACAATCGCGAGTGCTATCACTGCGTCGCGAACCATCCGGAGCTGACCATTTCGTTGTACGAATACGGCTTCGGGTATCAGCCGTCGCCCGCGAACGCCGAAGGAATGGCTGCGTTCGAGCGCACCTGCGTCGAGCGCGCCGCACAGTGGGAAGCATTGAACCTGCCGTCCGTCGAAGTGGAGCGCCTGACCGACGTCACGGGCTTCCGCACGCAGCGGCTGCCGCTCGATCGTAGCGGAGAATCGCAGACGCTCGACGCGAAGGTCGCGTCGAAGAAGCTGCTCGGCGAATTCCGTCGCGCGGACCTCGGCGGACTATCGTTCTGGACGCAGCCGAATTCATGGCATCACTTCATGAGCGACCACATCGTCACGTTCATGGTGATTCCGCTGTCGGCGGGCGAAACGCTCGTCCGGACGAAATGGCTCGTTCACAAGGACGCGAAGGAAGGCATCGACTATGACGTGAAGAACCTGACGGCCGTCTGGAACGCGACGAACGACCAGGATCGCGCGCTCGTCGAATTCTCGCAGCGCGGCGCGGCGAGCACCGCGTACGAGCCGGGCCCGTATTCGCCGTTCACCGAGGGACTCGTCGAGAAATTCTGCGAGTGGTACGTCGGCCGCCTGGCCGCGCATATCGGCGCATAGCACGCCGACGGAGCGCAACATGATGCGAGATGCCGCGAATTTCGAGCCGGCCGACAGCCGCGTGACGCGTCCCGCGTTCTGGCAGGCGCTGCCGGAGCGCTGGACGAGCGACGTCGAGGAGACGCTCGTCTGCTGCCACGTGCGGCAGGAAACGCACGACGTGAAGAGCTTCTTCTTTCGCTCGCCACAGGGGCGCGCGTTCTCGTTCGAGCCCGGGCAGTTCGTCACGCTCGAGCTCGACATCGACGGCGAAACGATCAACCGCTGCTATACGATCTCGTCGTCGCCCGCGCGGCCGCACACGATCTCGATCACGGTCAAGCGCGTGCCGGGCGGCAAGGTGTCGAACTGGCTGCACGACAACCTGCAGCCGGGCGCGCCGCTGCGCGTGCTCGGCCCGGCGGGCGAGTTCACGTGCGCGCGGCATCCGGCGCGCAAGTACTTATTCCTGTCTGCGGGCTCGGGCGTCACGCCGCTGATGTCGATGAGCCGCGCGCATCACGATCTCGCCGAAGATCGCGATATCGTGTTCGTCCACAGTGCGCGCACGCCGGACGACATCATCTTCGCGCGCGAGCTAGACCTGATCGCGTCGACGCATGCGAACTTCCGCACGGCGTTCGTCTGCGAGCGGCTCGGCGCCCGCACGAACTGGCACGGTGTGACGGGCTTCCTGTCGCTGCCGATGCTGAAGCTGATCGCGCCGGATTTTCAGGAACGCGAAATTTTCACGTGCGGACCCGCGCCGTACATGAAGGCGGTGCGCGACATGCTCGACGAAGCCGGGTTCGATCGCAGCCGCTATCACGAGGAGAGCTTCTCGTTCGAGACGCCCGCCGAAAGCGAAACGCAGGTGAGCGACGGCGACGCGGCGTCGGTCGATGCGGCGGGCGATGCCGCGAGCGATGCGCAAGTGCGCCAATACACGGTCGCGTTCGCGAAGAGCAACCGCGAGATCGCATGCGGAGCGGATCAGCACGTGCTCGATGCCGCGCGCCGCTCGGGCGTGCGCCTGCCCGCGTCGTGCACGCAGGGGATGTGCGGCACCTGCAAGGTGAAGCTCGTGTCCGGCGAGGTCGACATGAAGCACAACGGCGGCATTCGTCAACGCGAAATCGATCAGGGGATGGTGCTGCTCTGCTGCAGCAAGCCGCTGTCCGATCTCGTCGTCGACAAGTGAGCGCGTCGCAGATGCGCAAGAACGTGTCGCAAAAGAACGATACCGGGGAATTGTGGTTGAAGAACCTGGAGAGGCCCTTCGCTTTTCGACAACCTCAAGGAGATCGATCATGAAATTCCTCGTGAAACTAATGGGCTGCGGCTTGCTGTCGATGATGCTCGCCGCCGCCGCGCCGGTGCGGGCCGATACGAAACCGACGCTGAAGATCGGCTACGTCGAAGGCTGGGACGACAGCGTCGCGACGTCGAACGTGGCCGCGCGCATCATCGAGACGAAGCTAGGCTATCCGGTGCAGCTCGTGCCGGTTGCGGCGGGCGTGATGTGGCAGGGCGTCGCGCGCGGCGATCTCGACGCGACGCTGTCCGCATGGCTGCCCGTCACGCAGGGCGCGTACTGGGATCAGTTCAAGACGAAGGTCGTCGATCTCGGCACCAATTTCCCCGACGCGAAGATCGGCCTCATCGTGCCGAGCTACGTGAAGGCGAAGACGATCGAAGATCTCAACGCGGAAAAAGCCGACTTCGCAGGCCGCGTCGTCGGCATCGACGCAGGCGCGGGCGTGATGCGCAAAACCGACGACGCGATCAAGGCATATGGCCTGAACTATTCGCTGATGCCGAGCTCGGGCAGCGCGATGACTGCGGAGCTCGCGCGCTCGATTCACGCGAACAAGCCGGTCGTCGTGACGGGCTGGGCGCCGCACTGGATGTTCGCGAAGTGGAAGCTGCGTTTCCTCGACGATCCGAAAAAGGTCTACGGTGAAGCCGAGCACGTCGACAGCGTCGTGAATCCGGCACTCGAAACGAAAGCGAAGCCGGTCGTCGCGTTCCTGAAGAAGTTTCAGTGGAAGCCGGGCGAGATCGACGGCGTGATGCTCGCGATCCAGAACGGATCGAAACCTGCGGCGGCCGCCGATGCATGGATCGCCGCGCATGGCGATCGCGTCGGCGAATGGGTCGGCTCCGCGCAGTGAAGATCGTCTGCTCAGGCCCGCGTACGCGGGCTTGAGCGGGTGGTGAAAAATTCGAAGGCATCCGAACTAATTAGCAAAAATAGCGGATTTTTCCGCTGGTTTTTTGACATTTTTCGACTCGCACAACGCAGTGTTGTTAGAATGTGCCCTTGTGCGGAGTCTTCACCGGAGGATTTTGGATGAGTCAGGCAGGACTGCGCGCGCGCAGCACCAGCGACATTGAGGCAACCATCTCACATGAAGAAAGAGGCCACACGCTGCATCGTGGCCTCAGTTGGAAGGACGCATTTTGGGTAACGAGCGGCGTGCCTGCGGGCGTGCTGTTCACGATCGGCGGCGTATGCGCGACGGTCGGCCAACCCGCGTGGGCGGTGTGGATCGCCGCGATCGCGATGGGATTGATTCAAAGCGCGACTTATGCGGAAATTTCCGGGCTATTTCCCCATAAATCGGGCGGCGCATCGGTTTACGGTGCGATCGGCTGGGTGCGATACAGCAAGTTGATCGCTCCGGTCTCCGTATGGTGCAATTGGCTCGCGTGGTCGCCGATGCTCGCGCTCGGTTGCGGCCTCGCAGCAAGCTATGCACTCACCAGCCTGTTCCCGGCGGACGCAGCGATCCTGCACTGGCAATGGACGCTCGCCGATCTCGGCTTCATCAAGCCCGGTCTGACCCTGCGGGTCAACGCCACCTTCGTGATCGCGACGATCCTGCTGCTGATCACGTTCAAGCTGCAGCACAGCGGTGCATCGAAAGCCGCACGTACGCAGCGCATTCTCGGCATCGCGTCGTTGACGCCGCTCCTCATCGTCGGCATCGTGCCGTTCGTCACGGGCGATGTGCCGATGTCGAATCTCCTGCCGCTCTTGCCCCTCGGCCACGACGCGCAGGGCAATCTCACGGCGGCTACGTTCGGCAGCTGGAACGGGCAGGGCGTCGTGATGGCGCTCGGCGCGATGTTCATGGCGGGGTGGGCGTCGTACGGCTTCGAAACGGCCGTCTGCTACACGCGCGAATTCCGCGATCCGCGCCGCGACACCGCAAAGGCGATCTTCTGGTCGGGCGTGCTGTGCCTGATCGTGATGACGCTCGTGCCGATGGCGTTCCAGGGCGCGCTCGGCACGGCGGCGATGCTCGATCCGCGCATCGGCGACGGCACGGGCGTCGCGGCCGCGATGGCGCGCATCGTCGGCGGCGGCGCATGGGTCGCGAACGCGGTCGTCGTGATGCTGATGCTGTCGATCCTGCTGATCGTGATGACGTCGATGATGGGCTCGTCGCGCACGCTCTATCAGGCGTCGGTCGACGGCTGGCTGCCGAAGTACCTGTCGCACGTGAACGAGCACGGCGCGCCGACGCGTGCGATGTGGACCGATCTCGGCTTCAATCTCGTGCTGCTGCTGATGTCGGACTACATGACGGTGCTGTCGATCTCGAACGTCTGCTACATGTTGTTCGTCTTCCTGAATTTGCAGTCGGGCTGGATTCATCGGATGGATCGCGGCGAATGGGAGCGGCCGTTCCGCTGCCCGACGTGGCTGCTCGTGCTCGGCTCGATCTGCGGTTATGCGAATCTCGTGTACGTCGGCGCGGGCGCGGATCTGCAAGGCGCGGGCACGTTGCGCAACGGTCTGATCGCGATGCTGCTGATCGTGCCGGTGTTCGTCTATCGCCACTACTGGCAGGATCGCGGCCGCTTCCCTGCGCAAATGCAGCGCGACATGGAGCTCGTCGTGCCGCCGCGCAGCGCGTGGCTGAACGCGGTGCCGTATACGGCGCTCGCAGCCGCCGCGCTGACAATCTGGATTGCGTACTATTTCGCTTGGGTTCGATAGGCCGCGTGCGCAGGCCGGGATGCCCGGACGCATCGCCGCATCCGGGCCGAAGCGAATCCGCGAAGCCGCAGCGCGTGCTGCGCTCGCTACTGGAAGACGACGGTCCGGTCGCCGTTCAGGAACACGCGGCGCTCGATGAACGCCTTCACCGCGCGCGCGAGCGTGATGCATTCGACGTCGCGGCCCACGGCGAGCAACTGCTCGGGCCGGTACGAGTGATCGACGCGCTCGACCACCTGCTCGATGATCGGTCCTTCGTCGAGATCGTCGGTGACGAAGTGCGCGGTCGCGCCGATCAGCTTCACGCCGCGCGCATGCGCCTGGTGGTATGGCTTCGCGCCCTTGAATCCCGGCAGGAACGAATGGTGGATGTTGATCGCGCGGTTCGCGAGCTTCGCGCTCGTTTCCGGCGAGAGCACCTGCATGTAGCGAGCGAGAATCACGAGTTCGGCGCCGCTCGTCCCGAACATGTCGAGCCATTGCGCCTCCTGCCGCGCCTTCGTGTCGGCCGTGATCGGGAAATGCCGGAACGGCAGCCCGTGCTGCGTGGCGAGCGGTTCGAGATCCGGATGGTTCGACGCGATCCCGACGATGTCCATCTTCAGCTCGCCCATCTTCCAGCGGAACAGCAGATCGGCGAGGCAATGCTCGAGCTTCGACACCATGATCAGCACCTTCGGCCGCGCGGCGACGTCGTGGATCGCCCATTGCATGCCGAAGCGTGCGGCGATCGGCTCGAACTCGCGTCGCAGCGCATCGAGGCGCAGCGAATCGACGGCGTCCGCCGCATGGAACACGCAGCGCACGAAGAAGCGCTCGCTGAGATCGTCGTCGAAGACGGTCAGCTCGTCGACGTAGCAACGATGCCGGTCGAGCAGGCCGACGACGGCGGCGACCTGGCCCGCCGCGCTCGGACACGACAGCGTCAGCACGAACTGATGGGGACGTTGGGGAACGGACATGTGTTTCCTCTGGCTCGATGAGCGCCCGGCGCGCGACGCGGGTGCCGGGCGTCCGAGGCGATGCACAAGTTAATCAAGCCGGATCGGATGCGGATAGAACCGAAGCGCCGCGCAGCTGGAATCGGCGCGCCAATGCGTGCGGCGTCACGCGCACGCGTCGAGCAGCCAGCGGCGGAACAGCGGCGCGGCGAGCCCATGCGCGTCGAACCAGCCGTGCCAGGCGAGCCAGCGCTCGATGCGCGGTGATCATGGTCCTCCGCACATACCCCAACGGTCGCATCGTGACCATTCGACGTCGCCTGGAGACGGGTAGGGCGAAAAATGGGTTTGTATTTTTCGCCAACGGCATCCGATTGTGTGCGTGATGCGCAACGGTCGTCGGAGTGGTGCGTCGTTTCAGAAATGGTCGCGGATTCGCGTGGGCAAGGCGGGAATCCATTTTCTCTCGAACAGGCAGGGTGGGGTGTCGACAATGACGAAATCGAATGTGGCCGTGATGAGCGCAATGGCGCTTGCGATCGGAATCGCGCCGGGCGCAAGCCACGCGCAGAGCAGCGTGACGCTGTACGGGATTCTCGACGCCGGGATGACGTATGCCAGCAATACGGGCGGCTCGCACGTCTTCAAGTTCGACGACGGCGTGTCGTACGGGAACCGGATCGGCTTCAAGGGCACTGAGGATCTCGGCGGCGGCCTGAAGGCGGTCTTCGTGCTCGAGAGCGGTTTCAGGCTCGGCAATGGCCAGCTCGGTTTCGGCGGCGCGGAGTTCGGGCGCCAGGCTTACGTCGGATTGCAAAACAACTGGGGGACGCTCTCGTTCGGCAATCAGCTCGACATGACGGAGGAGATGGTCTACCTGAACAACATCTCCGCATGGGCGAGCGGCTACGCGATCCACCAGGGCGACTTCGATCGCTTCAACGGCGACCGCCTGCCGAACTCGGTGAAGTTCCTGTCGAACGATTTCAGCGGCTTCAAGTTCGGCGCGATGTATTCGTTCGGCAACGTCGCGGGCGACTTCCACCGCAACAGCGCATGGAGCGCGGGCGCGAACTACACGCAGGGCAACCTGTCGGTGGGCGCCGCGTACACGCACCTGAACAACCCGTCCGGCATCTATGCGTTCGATCCATACGCGATGATCGGCACGAAGACCTTCCTCGGCCAGCCGACCGTCAGCGTCGACCCGGCCACCGGCAAGATCACCGATCTGTTCGCGAATTCGCCGATGAACGTCGACAGCCAGGGCACGTTCGGCGTCGGCGGCAGCTACACGCTCGACAAGCTGACGCTGTCCGGCAATTTCACGTACTCGACGATCAAGGGCTTCGGCAACACGTCGCACATGCAGGTCTATGAAGGCGGCGGCTCGTACCAGTTCACGCCGGCACTCAGCCTGGTCGCGGGCTACCAGTACACGCGCTTCGAAGGCCATCACTGGAATCAGGGATCGGCCGGCGTGCACTACCTGCTGTCGAAGCGCACGGACGTCTATATCTCGGGCGATTATCTGCGCGCGTCGAACGGCGTCGACGCGGTGATCGGCTACAGCTTCACGCCGTCGTCGACTCAGACGCAGGCCGACGTCCGCATCGGGATGCGGCATTCGTTCTGACGCATCGCGATGCTCGGCAACCCGGAAGCGGCGTGTCTTGCGCGCCGCTTCCGATGTCGCTTACCGCTTCGCGGACGCGCTCAGCCCGCCGCCCAGCTCCGCAGCATACGCGAGCGCGAGCCTGCCGAACTTCAGCGCATGATTGCCTTGCTGGTCCGATCGCTCGAGCGTGTCGTACGCGGAGTGGATGTACGGATTGTCGTTCTGATCCGCTTCGAACGGGAACGATGCCGGATAGCCCTGCGCATTCCACGATGCATGATCGGAGCACGCATAGCCGCATTGCGACGTGCCGACCGCGAGCTCGGGCAGATAGGTCTTCGCGAGATTCGCGAGGTACGTGTTCTGCGTCGAATTCGTGTAGTCGGTGATCAGGTAGATGTCCTTCGGATCGCCCTTGTAGTTCGTCATGTCGAGCTGGAACGCACCCACCACGTTCACGTTCTGCGCCCTGAACTGCTTCGCGATCGCCTGCGAGCCGAGCAGGCCCGCTTCCTCCGCCGCGTAGCCGATGAACTTCAGCGTGCGCTTCGGCTGATAGCCGTTTGCGAGCAGGACGCGCAGCGCTTCGGTGAGGCTCGCGATGCCCGACGCGTCGTCGTCGGCGCCCGGCGCACGCGTGTTCTCGCTCATGCGGCCGGCGGTCGAATCGAGATGCCCGCCGATCACGACGATGCCCGCACTCGGATCGCTGCCCTTGATCGTCAGGATCACCGACTTCTGCGGCCAGCCGGCGTGCGTGAACTGCTCGACTGTCACGTCGGCGCGCGAGCCAGCGAGCTGTTTCCATTGCCGCGCGAGCCAGTCGGACGCCGCGACGCCGTGCGACGTCGTGTAATAGCGGTTGGTGAAGCCGGACATCGACACGATCGTGCTGACGATGTTGCTCGCCTGAAGCTGCGAGATCCAGTTGCGGATCTGCTGCGAGTTGGTGATCGGGTAATCGATCGCGGCCGCCTGCTTGACCGTGCCCGGCTGCAGTGACGCGCGCGCTTCATCGTAGGTCGCGTGGACGAAGAAGCCGGGACCGTGGCCGCGTGCGCGGCGTATCGTCTGCGATAACGATTCGAGTAGCGAATCGTCGACTTGCGCGACGTGGACGGTCTCGGTGCGCGCGGCGTCTCCCGTCGGGACGGCCGCGCTGTAGCGGCTCGTCGCGGCAGGATCGATCAGACGCAGTTCGCGGAATGCGGGATCGGCAAGCGTGATCCACACCGGCGCGGCGTGGGCGGCCGAGACGCAGAGGGCGCCGCACAGCGCGGCGGCGACGTGTTGGAGCTTGGACATGGTCGATCTCCTCGGGTGAGGGAGATGCAGTCGCGGGGGGAGGCGCGCAGCAGATCGTGCCGCGCGCCCAGCGTACGTTGTCGCTTACGTCTTCCTTATACGGGTTACAGGTTCTGCGGCACGGTCACGCCGTACGTGCAGCTCTTGTTGTACGCGTCGCCGATCGCATTGAGCTGCGCGCTGCTGTAGCCAAGCGCGGCCGCCGCGGTCAGCACCGCCTGAGCTGCGGCTTTCTGGTTCGTCGAGCCGTTGGTCATCGACAGTCCTTTCAGGAACGCCTTGTCCATCGCCACGCCGCCGATCGCATCGCGCGCGACCATGTTGCACGACGCCCAGTACTGGCCGGCCGTGTGGATCGCGGAATTGCGGACCTGCGAGTAGGTGCGGCCGACGTTGTAGTTCGTCACGCGGCCGGGCCAGAACTCGTTGTGGCCGTCCCAGTTGAAGACCCAGTGATACTGCGCGTCGGACGGGCTCCATTGATTGAAGTCGCGGCTGTAAGCGGCCGCGAGGTAATCGCCGGTGCCTTCGGACAGGCCTTCGACCTGCGAGAGCCCGCCGTTCGTGATCCAGTCGTGGATGCCGTGGCCGAGCTCGTGAATCACGACGTCTGCGTCCTCCGCGTCGTCGACGCCGCCCTGGCCGAACGAAAGCTGGCCGGAACCCGACGAGTACGACGAGTTGTCGGCGCCGGATTGGCCGTGCGGATCGTACTGGACGCCGCCCGAGTACTGATACGGCAGCGCCTTGATGCCGAGCGTCAGGTTCACGTAGCGCAGGAACGTATCGATGTGGTAGTACGCGTTGACGGCCTCGAAGTACAGGTTCGAGCGCGTGAAGTCGAAGGTCGTCGATGACTGCACCGGGCACGCATTGTCGCGCGGCGCGTCGAAATCGACGCAAGACGCATACGGGCCGGAGAGCTTGTAGCCGCCGCTCGTTTGCGTCAGATCCTTGAGCGTCACGCGCACGCGCGCGGCGTTCAGTTGCGGCGAGTCGGCGTCGTTGTTGTCCTTGAAACCGGTGCTGCCGTAGCTGCTTTGGGTCGACGACAGCGGATCCGGCAGGAACACGAGCCCGCTTCCGTCCGTTGCATAGGAGGCCTTGTCTTCGGCGCGCAGCACTTCGCCGCTGTTCGCGTCGATGATCAGTTCCCAGTCGCCGCGCAGGCTGTCCTGCGGCTTGCCGCGCACTTTCCACGCAGTATGCGTGCCCGAGTCGTCGACGAATGCGACGAGCTGCGATTGCACGCTCGCGAGGCCGCTCACGCCGAGGTACGCGCGCGCACGGTCGAGCGCCTGCTGCTCGTCGACCGCCTGCGCCTTGCTCGACACGGCCGCGACGCCGCTCACCGCCTGGCTCGCGACGTACAGCACGCGGCCGTCCGGCGCGACCGTGACTGCGATGTCGCTGTCGTAGACCGGCAGCCCCGCTGCGCGCTGCTGGAAGCGGACGACGGTGAAGTCGGTGTCGGCGCGCTCGGCCGCGACGACGAGATTCGCGAGCGCGGACTTGTCGAGGCCGAGCTGCGCGGCGCGCGTGGCGATGAATTCGCGTGCCATCGTCGCCGCGTCGGCCTTCTTCGCGTGAAACGCCGGGCTCGCCAGCGTGACGGCGACGGCGCCGGGGCGGAATTGCCCGGTCTTGCCGGCCGTCTCCACAGGCGGCACGACGCCGCGCGTGAGGCTCGCGCGCCGGCTTTCTTCTTGCGGGTTCGGCGCCTTCGAATCGGCCCACGCGGGCAGCGCGGCGCCGATGCCGATGGCCAGGCTCAGTGCGAACGGCAACGCTTTACGGGATGTCTGCATGTTCTGTCCTCGTCATCAAAGGTTGGGTAACAAACGAACCACGGGAAACGCAGGGACGACCCGATCCGTGCATCGGCCTCGACGAGCCGATGCAAACGGGCGGAGCTACAGCGGATGCGGCGCCGCAAGAAATCAGCGCGCGCGAAGCATGCGGGGTGGAGGGACGGGGAACCGCCAGAGAACGGCGGGCGAAGCAAACGGCAAGCGCTGCGATGGCTGAATGAGCATCGTCATTACAAACCCCTCGGAATAAATATTTGGAATGCTGCGCTTCTATTCGGCAAACAAACGATCGCGCTGAAATTTCACGTCGTTAGTCTGTCTATCTATTTTTAGAACATGTTACAGAATATTTTCAATCTTATTTCTAATTATTTTCGAGGGGCGGTTCGATAGGCGAAAACAGTAAGGCGGCGCACGATTTCGCGCCGCCGCAATCGCCCTATGCGCGGCATCGTGTTTGGCTCAGCGCAGCGCGTGCCGGTCGTTTCTCGGACTTGTGCCGAATTGCGCGCGATAAGTGCGGGAAAAATGCGACGGCGATTCGAAACCGCAAGCCGCGCAGACGGTGGCGACCGTCATATCGGTTTGCTGAAGAAGCTCGCGCGCGCGATCGAGCCGCAGACGCAAATAGAAACGCGTCGGCGTATCGTCCAGGATCGAGCTGAACAGCCGTTCGAGCTGGCGGCGCGTGACGCCGACTTCCTGTGCGAGCGTATCGGACGGCAGCGGGCTTTCCATGTGATGTTCCATCGTCCCGATCACCTGGATCAGCTTGCGGTTGTGCACGCCGTAGCGCGCGGCGATCTCGAGGCGCTGTCGATCGGAGCGCTGACGGATCCGGCTCAGCACGAACTGCTCGGAGATCGTCGCGGCGAGATTGGGGCCATGCCGGCGGCCGATCAGGTCGAGCATCATGTCGATCGACGCGGTGCCGCCCGCGCAGGTGATGCGCCGTTCGTCGATCTCGAACAGTTCTTGCGTCGTTTTCAGGTGCGGATAGCGTTCCTGGAACGCGGCGAGCGCTTCCCAGTGCAGCGTCAGCGCATGGGACGCATCGAAGAGCCCCGCCTCCGCGAGCACAAAGCTGCCGGTGTCGATGCCGCCGAGCGTCGCGCCGCGCCGATACTCGCGCTTCAGCCAGTCGCCGAGTGCGCGCGTGTAGCACGCGAGTGGATCGAAGCCCGCGATCACGAAGATCGTGTGCGCGTGCTCGACCTGCGCGAACGCCGCGTCCACGTTCAGCGAAATGCCGTTGCTCGCGACGACGGGCGCGCCGTCGCCGCTGACGATGCGCCAGCGGTACAGACTCGGCCTGAAGCGGTTCGCGACGCGCAGCGGCTCGACCGCCGACATGAAACCGAGCGCGGAGAAACCGGGCATCAGCAGGAAATGGAACGCTTCTGGCATGGACGCATGTGCTTCGGAACCGATCGGACGAGCGTAGCAAGCAAGACGCAAGCAGGCAAGCCGCCTTGCACGCTGCATGCCGGAAAAGCCCCGTCATGCCTGACAGTTCGTCCATCTAATGGTTTTTACGCATAGTCGCAAACAGGCAAGAAAAGGTCGCCGTCGGTCGCTTTGCCGCGAATATGGCCCGTTACCTTTGAGCCCACGGTGCAGGCTCCGTCGTCCCCTTGAAATCGCCTGCGGAATCCGTCGAACAGGGAGGCAACCATGAAGTCCATTACGACATTCGTATTCGGCGCGGCGCTTGCCGCAGCATGCGCGCTGCCGCTGCCGTCCTTCGCGCAGGACTCGGCCGCATGCCGCAACGTGCGCTTCGCGGATATCGGCTGGACCGACATTACGTCGACGACGGCGCTCGCGTCGCTGCTGTTCGACGGTCTCGGCTACAAGCCGACGACGACGATCTCGTCCGTGCCGATTTCGTTCGCCGGACTGAAGAACAAGCAACTCGACATATCGCTCGGCTACTGGTGGCCGGTGCAGCAGCATCAGTTTCAGCCGTTCCTCGATTCGAAGTCGATCTCGGTCGTCGAGCCGCCGAACCTGTCTGGCGCGAAGGCGACGCTCGCGGTGCCGAGCTATGTGTACCAGGCCGGACTGAAATCGTTCGACGACATCGCGAAGCATCGCGCCGAGCTCGACGGCAAGATCTACGGGATCGAGCCCGGCAGCAGCGCGAACGCGACGATCCAGAAGATGATCGACACGAACCAGTACGGGCTCGGCGGCTTCAAGCTCGTCGAATCGAGCGAGGCCGGGATGCTCGTCACGGTGGACCGCGCGATCCGCGACAAGAAGTGGGTCGTGTTCCTCGGCTGGGAGCCGCATCCGATGAACATCCAGATCAGCATGAACTATCTGTCGGGCGGCGACGCGTCGTTCGGTCCGAACTACGGCGAAGCGCGCGTGTACACGCTGACGGCGCCCGACTACATGACGCGTTGTCCGAACGCGGGCAAGCTCGTCGGCAATCTGCGCTTCACGACGCAATTGGAAAACCAGCTGATGCAGGCGGTGATGAACAAGGTGAGGCCGACGGAAGCCGCGAAGGCGTACATCAAGAAGAATCCGCAGGTGCTCGACGCATGGCTCGCCGGTGTGAAGACCTACGACGGCAAGGATGGCCTGTCCGCGGTGAAGGCTTATCTGGGACTCTGAAACTCTGAACCGGGCGTGCCGGCCCGACATCCGGACGGCAATGCTCATCCGAATCTGAACGAGGCGACAGCGATGAATCAAGAAGTCATTGTGACGTGTGCGGTGACGGGCGCAGGCGATACGGTCAGCAAGCATCCGGCGATACCGGTCACGCCGAAGCAGATCGCCGACGCGGCGATCGAGGCCGCGAAGGCGGGCGCGACGGTCGCGCACTGCCACGTGCGCGATCCGCTGACGGGCCGCGGCAGCCGCGATCCGAATCTGTATCGCGAAGTGGTGGACCGCATCCGCTCGGCCGACGTCGACGTCATCATCAATCTGACGGCCGGCATGGGGGGCGATCTCGAGATCGGCGCGGGCGAGGATCCGATGCGCTTCGGCAAGGGCACGGACCTCGTCGGCGGCTTGACGCGCCTCATGCATGTCGAGGAACTGCTGCCCGAGATCTGCACGCTCGATTGCGGCACGCTGAATTTCGGCGACGGCGATTACATCTACGTGTCGACGCCCGCGCAGCTTCGCGCGGGCGCGAAGCGGATTCAGGCGCTCGGGGTGAAGCCCGAGCTCGAGATCTTCGACACGGGCCATCTGTGGTTCGCGAAGCAGTTGCTGAAGGAAGGACTCCTCGACGATCCGCCGCTCTTCCAGCTTTGCCTCGGCATTCCGTGGGGCGCGCCCGCCGACACCGGCACGATGAAGGCGATGGTCGACAATCTGCCGCCCGGCGCGCACTGGGCGGGCTTCGGGATCGGCCGGATGCAGATGCCGATGGTCGCGCAGGCGATGCTGCTCGGCGGCCACGTGCGGGTCGGCCTCGAAGACAACCTGTGGCTCGACCGCGGCGTGCACGCGACGAACGGCGCGCTCGTCGAGCGCGCGCGAGAGATCGTCGAGCGCCTGGGCGGGCGTGTGCTGACGCCCGCCGAAGGGCGCCGCAAGCTTGGCTTGCCGCCGCGCGGCGAGCGTCTGCTCGAACGGCGCGCGATCGCCGAATACGCGTAACGCGCGAGCGCGTCGCAATGCGGCGCAACGTGGCGGAAGCGGCCGGGCGCGCACATGTGTCGCGCAGGACCGGCCCTTTCGCGTCATCATCTTCTCGTTCAAGGATCGAAGGTTCATGGCTGTCATTACCGAAATCAACACGTTCGGGGCGCTCGGCGCAGGCGTCATCGGCAGCGGCTGGGTCGCGCGCGCGCTTGCGAACGGACTCGACGTCGTTGCGTGGGATCCCGCCGGCGGCGCGGAACGGCAATTGCGCGCGAACGTCGAGAACGCGTGGCCCGCGCTCGAGCGCGTCGGATTGGCGCCCGGCGCGTCGCCGGATCGGCTGCGTTTCGTCTCGACGATCGACGCGTGCGTCGCCGATGCGGACTTCATCCAGGAAAGCGCGCCCGAGCGCGAGGCGCTGAAGCTCGAGCTGCACGATCAGATCAGCCGTGCGGCGAAGTCCGATGCGATCATCGCGTCGTCGACGTCCGGCCTGCTGCCGACGGATTTCTACGCGCGCGCGCATCACCCCGAGCGCTGCATCGTCGGACATCCGTTCAACCCGGTCTACCTGCTGCCGCTCGTCGAAGTGCTGGGCGGCGCGCGCACCGCGCCCGAGACAGTCGACGCGGCGATCGACGTCTATCGCGCGCTCGGCATGCGGCCGCTCAAGGTGCGCAAGGAGGTGCCGGGCTTCATCGCGGACCGCCTGCTCGAGGCGCTGTGGCGCGAGGCGCTGCATCTCGTCGACGAAGGCGTCGCGACGACGGGCGAGATCGACGACGCAATTCGGTTCGGCGCGGGGATTCGCTGGTCGTTCATGGGCACGTTCCTCACGTATACACTGGCGGGCGGCGACGCCGGCATGCGCCATTTCATGCAGCAGTTCGGTCCCGCGCTGGAGCTGCCGTGGACCAAGCTCGTCGCGCCGCAACTGACCGAGGAGCTGATCGACCGCGTCGTCGAAGGGACGGCCGAGCAGCAAGGACAGCGCAGCATCAAGGCGCTCGAGCGCTATCGGGACGCGTGCATCACCGAAGTGATCGCGGCGATCGCCGCGGTGAAAGCGCGCCACGGAATGCGCTACGAGGAATGACGATGATGACGGCCGCGACGCAAGCGACGGCGTTGACGATCCACCGCGACGCGGTTCTCGCGGATTGGGTCGATTACAACGGGCATCTGCGCGATGCGTTTTATCTGCTGATCTTCAGCTTCGCGACCGATGCGCTGCTCGACGCGATCGGGCTCGACGACGCGGCGCGCCGAGCGCGCGGCCGCTCTGTCTACACGCTCGAGGCGCACGTCAACTATCTGCACGAGATCAAGGAGGGGACGCGCGTGCGGGTCGATGCGCGCGTGCTCGCGCACGATGCGAAGCGGCTGCATCTGTATCTCGAGATGTTCGCGGAAGGGATCGACGGTGCGGTGTCGGCGAGCGAGCAGATGCTGCTGCACGTCGACACGAGCGGACCGAAGGCGGCGCCGTTCGACGCCGACGTCGCCGAGCGGATCGCGAAGCTGCATGCGCTGCAGCGCGCGTATCCCATGCCCGCTCACGCGGGACGCGTGATCGGCCTGCCCGCGCGCCGCTGACGCGCGGCGAACCGACAAGCCCGGCGACGCACGCGATGCTGGAACCGGAAATCGAAGCGTTCGTCGCGCGCGTCGCCGCGTGGTATCCGGATGACGTCGCGGCGCGCCCGATCGCGGAGCAGCGCGCGCGCTACGAGCGGTTCGCCGCGGCGTGGACGCTCGCATTGCCGGCGGACGTCGATACGACCGACGCGCGCTTCGTCGCGCCCGACGGCCGCACGATCGGCTTGCGGCGCTACCGATCGCGGCGATCCGATGCGCGCGGGACGGTTCTGTTCTTTCATGGTGGCGGCTTCGTCGTCGGTTCGCTCGACAGCCACGCGCTCGTCACGGCCCGGATCGCGGCGGACACGGGGCTGGACGTGATCGCCGTCGACTATCGGCTCGCGCCCGAACATCCTGCGCCGGCCGCGTTCGACGATTGCCTGGAGGTTGCCGTCGCGGCGCTCGACGGCCGGCTGCCGTTCGATTCGATCGCGCTGCCGCTTCGGCTTGCGGGCGACAGTGCGGGCGGCATGCTTGCGGCGTCGGTGGTTGCGGCGCTGCGCGACGGCGGTTCGGGTGGCGGCGGCGCGGGCGGCGGCGTTTGCGCGGTCGCGCTCGTCTATCCGATGCTCGGTTTCGAGCCGCAATCGCCCGCACGCGAGACGGAGGCGCACGCGCCGATGCTCACGCTCGCCGATGTCCACACGTACCGCCGCCTTTACTGGGGCGATGCCGGGCCGCCACACGGTACGGTGCCGCTCGACGCGAACGGCTTCGACCGCTTGCCGCCCGTGCTGGCGGTCGGCGCCGGGCACGATCCGCTGCGCGACGATGCGCGCGTCTATGTCGAGCGCGTCCGGTCGGCGGGCGGCACGGCGCGCTTTTGGCTCGGCGACGGGCTCGTTCACGGCTGCTGGCGCGCGCTCGACACGAGTCCGCAGGCCGCGCGAATGCATCGGATCGTCTGCGATTTCCTGCTTGAGCCGGGTGAGTGACGCGCGAGAAGCGCGGCAGGCGCCGAACGCGTGGTGCAGTACGCGCGGGGCCGGGGAGAACGCCTCTCCCTCGCAATGGAAAGACTGCGAGCGAAGCGAATGCGTTGCGTGCCGCTCGACACGCAGACGCGTACCTGCCGACGTGACAATGACGGCACGAATCGAAAAACGCGCCTCTACCGGGGGCGCGATTGGAATTCGGACAGGTGTTTGAAACTGCGTGCGTGCAGCGCGATGCGATGGCCAGCGGTTGCGTCGACGTTTGATACGGCCGGTGAATGCGACGCGGATGGCGAGCCGCAATAAAAAAATCGATCCTTACATATTTTGTAAGGATCGATTTTATTCCCACTCGTGGAATCCGCCGCAACGGTGGACTTGCGCCTCAGCCGAAAAAGCGCCCAGGCGCCAGGCGCCCAGGCTAAGCCGCTCCAAATGGAGCGGCGGAGGTTAGGGGCCTGAATGGGAGCGACGATCGGTCGGAGCGACCGACGCGTCGTGCGAGATTCAGATCGCGCGGCGGCCGGATTGGGCACGGCCGCGCGGTCTGTCGACTGCTTTACTGACCGAAGTAGATCGAGTCGCGCGGCGAGCGGGGAGCCGCCGCCGCCGGAGCGCCGACGTGCGCGACAGGCGCGGCTTGCGCACCGTAGCCGCTCGTGTCGGCGGCGCCTTGTGCGCGCGCTTCGGCGGCCTGGATGTCTTCCGGATAGTACGGGCTCGACACGCCCGGGTGATAGCCGGCCTTCTCGAGCTGGACCAGTTCCGCGCGCACTTGCGCACGGGTCAGCGATTGATTGGATTGCGCGAACGCACCGAACGAAGCGGTAAGAGCGGAAGCGGCGACGACAGCATAAACGAGCGATTTCATGAGAACCTCCGAATGTTTTATTGACTTCGCTTTCGACACCATGTCTTAAGCGATTGGTTACATCGTAGTCTTCGGGGTCCTACGGGTAAACGCTGGCTTTAGCGAAATATTTTTTCAAAAAATGAAAAAATACAGACGGCAAGCGGCAGGGTGTCGCGGCGATAAAAAAAAGCCGCCCACTTGCTGCGAACCGCAGCGGGCGAGGCGGCGAGCTTGGGCTTGGCGAAATGCTTCAGAGCGCGCGGAACGTCGCGTCGTAGCGCGATCGGCCGCGGCGCGAGCCGGGCGACGGTGTGTCGAGATAACGCACGCCGGTCAGTTGTTCGGATTTCTCCCACAGGCGGGCGCCCACCTGCACGTCGCGCGCCTGGTGCGGGATGCGCGCATCGGCCGGATAGCCGCGCGTCTCGCACAGGCGTGCGGGGCCGATGTACGCGCCGCCCTCGACGTCGGTCGTCGTCGCCGCATGGATCGCGGGCAGCGCGCCGACCTCGGCCGGCTGCGCGACGAAGCGGTTCGACAGACGCATCGCGAACGAGCCGAGCGGCGAGTTTTCCATTGTCGGACCGGCGAATTGCAGGTTGGTGGCCGCATAGCCCGGATGCGCGGCGACGCTCAGGATCGACAGTCCCGCGCGATCGAAGCGGCGCTGCAGCTCGAGCGTGAACATCAGGTTGGCGAGCTTGCTGTCGCAATACGCGCGGTACTTGTTGTAGCCATGCTCGGCGAGCATGTTGTCGAGACGGATCTTGCCGAGCCGGTTGAAGCCGCTCGACATCGTCACGACGCGCGCGCGGTGAGACGCGCGCAGCGCAGGCAGCAGCAGGCCCGTCAGCGCGAAGTGGCCGAGATGGTTCGTCCCCATCTGCATTTCGAAGCCGTCGCGCGTGTGGCGCAGCGGCAGGAACATTACGCCCGCGTTGTTGCAGAGGATGTCGACACGGCCATGGCGGTCGGTGACGGCATCGGCAAAACGGCAGACGGAGGCGAGATCGGCGAGATCGAGCGACTCGACCTCGATGCGCGCGCGCGGATAACGGGTGCGGATCGTGTGCGCGGCCAGTTCGCCCTTCGCGGAATCCCGGCACCCCATCACCACCTGCGCACTCTTGGCGGCGAGCGTTTCCGCGATCTGCCAGCCAAGACCGCTGTTGGCTCCTGTGACGACTGCTACTTTTCCGCCTTGCGGCAGCACATGTTGCGCGCTCCATGCATGCATCTTCGTCTCCATCGGTGGCACGCCGTGGGGCGGCGCGTTCACGAGCCCGTTTTTTGCGTGGACGGACCCTAGATCCGGTGCATCGGAGCAGCGGTGCCGCCGTCGTCCGCGCCTCACACACCGTTACATTGATTGATGTAACGGTAGTGACGCGAGCCGGCGAAAACAAGGGGCAAGCTAGAGACGCCGCTCTAACCGCCCGTGGCGCGGCGCGACATCGGCCGCGTCGGCGGCGGGATCGTGGCGTTACTTGCCGCTCGTATGGCCGAGCACTTCGGCGGCGGAGATCATCGCGCCTGCATTGGCGGGCGCCGGACGCTCAGCGGGGCGGAACACTTCGTCGCCGCGATGAATCACCTGGCGCGACAGCGCGCAGGTGCCGGTGCGCTGCGCGAAGCGGCGGCGCCAGCGTTGCTCGCCGTAGTGACAGCGGCCGGGTTCGACCCAGCGGACGACGAGCAGCGTGTCGGAGCGTTCGAGGATTTCGACGTGAACGTCAGCGGGATCGAGCACAGGCTGGGATTTGGAGGACTTCATTTTGCCGTTTCCTAAAGCTCGTGCGGTATCGGCCTAGGCAGTTATTGCAACTGCTTTCCGTCGATTCCGTAGCGATTTCCATTAGAGGGGTGCGCTAAATGTAAGCGCGCTTGCGCGGAAAAAACATCCTGTCTGGCTCAAATTACTTTTTGCCGATTTAGAAATAATCGATTTCCATTAGCAGGCAAAAGTGGCGTGCCCAGTCGTTCACTCGAATGGTGCACGAACCGGGTGCGAAATGGCGCCCGAATCCCGCTGCGGCGCGCCGCGAGCCGTTCGCGCCGTTCGCGGCCGGCTGCCGCGATGTGCGGATGTGTGGCGGCGGCGCGCGTCTTGTCACGATGTTTTACTGCGTGTCAAGGTTTGTCGCTTCGACGCAAAGGCGAATCGTGCGATTGTTTTGCCGCCGATGCGTTCGACTGCGTTGTGGTTAATCCTGCGTTCGATTCGGCTGCATTGATCGTTGCGACGATGTTCGTTGTGAAAATTGCAAAGCGCTATTCGTTCAACATGCAGTGATTTCTCGGCGGGTTAGTCGGTTGCATATTGTGCGATGACCGATTAAGTGCCGCGTTTCGACGAGCGCGCGAAATCGTTTGCGCAATTCCGCGCAATGTCGGATTTGCTTCGTTGCCGAGAAACGGAGCGGGATGCGGCGACGATGCTCGGTCTCGTTCGGCGGATCGCATTTGCTGGATCAATCGATCGATGAGCGGCGGGTGCGCATCGGGGGGCGGGCGCATGTCGCGTATCGGATATCGCATGTGCGCGGCGATTGTCTTCGCGCAGCCATCGGATGCTCGGCGAGCGCGCTTCGTCGAGCAGGCTCGACGGTAATGGAGATCGATGCATTGCTCGGCACGCTCGTCGCTCGCCGAATGTCGCCCGATGCACCGCGCGCCCCGGACGCGCGGATCAAGCATCATCTGACGCTTCGTGCGGATCGACCATGCATCGCATGTCGAACGACATGCCGGACGATTCATGTCGCGCGGCTCGCTACCGCCGGAGCACGGCGTCCGCGGCGCATGGTCGTCGAGCGCCGACGTGTTCGCGAGCGCGTTGAACATTTTCCGGCCGCGGCCAATTCGCTCGCGCTCGCATCCGCTTCGAATCAGAGAAACCGCTCGACGCGAAACGGTGCGACGTTCGCGGCGGTCGGCTCGCCGCACATCATCTCCGCGAGCAGGCGTCCCGTGATCGGTCCGAGCGTGAGCCCGTGATGATTGTGTCCGAACGCGAACCACATCCCGCGGTGCCGCGGCGCGGCGCCGATCACCGGACGCATGTCCGGCGTGCACGGCCGAAAGCCGAGCCATGGCTCGGGGTCGAGCCGCGGGCCGAGCCTGAACGTCGGCTGCGCGACGCGTTCCGCGCGTGCGAGCTGCACGCCTGTCGGCGGCAGCGTGCGCGCGGCGATCTCGACGCCCGTCGTGAGCCGCAGCCCGCTGCGCATCGGCGCGACGACGTAGCCGTGCTCGAGATCGACGACGGGCGCGGACAGCGACGCGCCGTCGGGCGGCGCGTAATGCATGTGGTAGCCGCGCTTCTCGCGCAGCGGAATCCGGTAGCCGAACTTCGCGAACACCGTATCGGACCACGGGCCGAGCGCGACGACGACCTCGCGCGCCGCCGCGACGCCGTCGGCCGTGCGCACGCGCCAGCCGTCGCCGCTCGACTCGATGCTCGCCGCATCGCCTTCGAGCAGCGCGCCGCCGTTGCGCTCGAAGAGCCGTGCGTACGCTTTGACGAGCGCGCCGGGATCGACGACGCTCTTCGGGTCAAGCCAGTGCAGCGCGCCGCAGAACCCCGGGCCGAGCGCGGGCTCTTGCGCGGCGAGCGCGGACGCGTCGAGCGTCGCCACGCGAAGGCCGTGCCGGCTCGCGCTGTGCAGTGCGTCGCTTGTCGCATGCGCGAGGCGGGCGGGCGCGCGATACGCCTCGATCCAGCCGCGCGCGCGTACGAGGTCGCCCGCGTTCGCGCGCGCGATCAGCGCGTCGTGCTCGGCGACGCTGCGCTCGATGAGCGGCAGCAGATCGCGCGCGGCGGC
Source organism: Burkholderia sp. BDU5 (assembly GCF_001522845.1). Taxonomy (NCBI): domain Bacteria; kingdom Pseudomonadati; phylum Pseudomonadota; class Betaproteobacteria; order Burkholderiales; family Burkholderiaceae; genus Burkholderia; species Burkholderia sp. BDU5. Next base: position 34,653 of record NZ_LOWC01000115.1, read on the forward strand.
CGCGTGGCGGCGCGGCGACGATTCCCACCAGAAGCGCGCGAGCCACGGCGCGAACGACGGCAGCGACGCGTGATGCCAATAGAGCGCGGTCGAGCGGTTCGTCGCGTAGCGCAGCAGCGCGAGCGGGCTGCGCGGAAACGCATACGGCGCGACCGACGAGCGCTCGATGAGTCCGGCGTTGCCGAAGCTCGTGCCGTCGCCGGGCGCGCCGCGATCGACGAGCGCGACCCGGCGGCCGCGATCCTGCAGGTGCAGCGCGGCCGATACGCCGACGATGCCTGCGCCGAGAACGATGACGTCGAAATCCATGAGGCGAGTGTCAGTGATGTGCAGTGCGGATGGCGGACGGATTCCCGCCAGATGAATGTCGCGCGATCGCACGGTCGCACGACGACCGAAGCGCGCGGCCGGCCGACGCGGAACCGCCGAAAACGGCAAGCCGATTCGACAGGCGATCGAAAGAAATGTCTGGCCGGCCGCGCGATTGCATTATTTCATTGAAATATCAAAACGCCTGCTATGGCCCCAACGAAGGTGCCGCCATATGCACGTTCGTGGGCGAACCTTGCATCGACGTCGTGCCGGTTCGGACGGGCCATGCGGTTGCACCTCGGTCTGGATGTCGGGCCGCACGCCGTCGTCGCGACCGTCTCCGAGTTCGCTCGGCCCACGCGACGGTGCGGTGCAGCGTCGCGTCAAGCGCCCGTATGTAAAGATGAATTGCGCCAAATGACCGCGCGAAATGCGTCGTGAACCTTGAATTGGATTGCGGTGCAACACGTCGCAATCGGGCGCAACCGGGAGCTTGCACGCTCGGTTGGACTGCGTATTTTCCCTGATTCGTCAGCTATTTCTGGTCAGACGCATGAAAAACGATCCTATAATTTCGGCTGCCTTGCCAACGGCTGTCGGCAGATCCGTCCGACGAGCGGTTAGGTAAGCGGGGCAGGCGAATCGCTTGCGCAATACAAGACGCATCACGTTGTCTTTCCGAACCAAGGTCTCCGTCTTTCGCGACGGCGGCTGACACTGCCGGGCCCCGCAAGCGCTATTCCATCTGCAGGTCCGTCTATCCGTCTCGGGCGTGCTCCAAGTCGTTTCGTCCACGGGTGTTGTTCGATTGCGCAGGTCATGCCGCCTTGCCCGTGTGACTAAACATAATCGAGGAGCTCCTGATGATGCTGTCCCGTCTTTCGTCCATCTCTCTTGCCGCGATGCTTGCCGTCGCCGGCGCCGCGGCCCGTGCGGAAACCGTGAAGATCGCCATTGCCGGCCCGATGAGCGGCTCGGTCGCTCAGTACGGCGACATGGTCAAGGCCGGCGCGCTGACGGCGATCGAGCAGATCAACGCAGCCGGCGGCGCGGGCGGCAACAAGCTCGAGGCAGTGATGATGGACGACGCGTGCGAGCCGAAGCAGGCGGTCGCGGTTGCGAACAAGATCGTCAGCCAGAAGATCAAGTACGTGATCGGCCACGTGTGCTCGGGCTCGACGATTCCGGCGTCCGACATCTACGAGAACGAAGGCATCGTGATGGTCACGCCGTCCGCGACCGCGCCGCAGCTCACCGAAGGCAAGAAGCGCAAGTTCGTGTTCCGGACGATCGGCCGCGACGATCAGCAAGGCCCGGCCGCCGCGCAATACATCATCAACAAGGTCAAGCCGAAGAAGGTTGCCGTGCTGCACGACAAGCAGTCGTACGGCCAAGGCATCGCATCGTCCGTGAAGAAGGATCTCGAAGCGGCGAAGATCCCCGTCGTGCTGTTCGAAGGCATCAACGCGGGCGATTCGGACTACTCGGCGACCATCACGAAGCTGAAGTCGCAAGGCGTCGACTTCGTCTACTTCGGCGGCTATCACCCGGAAATGGGCCTCTTGTTGCGCCAGGCGCGCGAGCAGGGCGTGAAGGCCGCGTTCATGGGACCGGAAGGCGTCGGCAACAAGGACGTGACCGCGATCGCGGGTCCCGCGTCCGAAGGCATGCTCGTCACGCTGCCCGCCGACTTCACCGCCGATCCGGCCAACGCGGCCCTCGTGAAGGCGTTTGCCGACAAGAAGCGCGATCCGAACGGCCCGTTCCAGATGCCCGCGTATTCGGCGGTGAAGATCATCGCCGATTCGATCGCGGGCGCGAAGACCACCGATCCGACGAAGGTCGCCGCGTACATGCACCAGCACGGCTTCGACACGCCGATCGGCAAGGTGTCGTACGACGCGCAGGGCGACCTGAAGGCGTTCAAGTTCGTCGTCTACAAGTGGCACAAGGACGCGACCAAGACGGCCGCCAACTAATCGGAGTATCTGCCCGCCCGTCCGCCCCGCCGCACGTTCGCGCGGGGCGGGGCGCATTGGCCCGGCGCCGCCGCGCGAGCAGCGGGCCGCGGCGCGGCGGGCGTGTCGAGATCGGACGCCCGTGCGCGGCGTGCGCCGCCGCTTTCATGAGCGGCCGCGCACGCACGCGCGTCGGCGCGAACGGGAGCTTCCCGCATGAATGAATTCTTTCCGCAATTCGCCCAGCAACTGGTCAACGGCCTCACGCTGGGCGCGATCTATGCGTTGATCGCCATCGGCTATTCGATGGTCTACGGGATCATCGGCATGATCAACTTCGCCCACGGCGAGATCTACATGATCGGCGCGTACGTCGGGCTCGTCACCCTGACCGCGATCGGCGCGTCGGCGGGCTATCCGCTGCCGCTCGTGCTCGGTGCGGCGCTCGTCGTATCGGTCGCCGTCACCGGGCTTTATGGGTTCGCAGTCGAGCGCGTCGCGTACCGGCCGCTGCGCGGCGGGCCGCGGCTCGTGCCGCTCATCTCCGCGATCGGCATGTCGATCTTTCTGCAGAACTACGTGCAGATCGGCCAGGGCGCGCGCGACATGTCGGTGCCCGTGCTGATTTCCGGCGCGTTCGACATTCATGTCGGCGGCGACTTCGACGTGACGGTGCCGTATGCGCGTCTTCTGATCGTCTGCGTGACGATCGTGCTGATGATCGCGCTCACGCTGTTCATCTCGCATTCGCGGATGGGCCGCGCGTGCCGCGCGTGCGCCGAGGACATGCGGATGGCGAACCTGCTCGGCATCGACACGAACCGCGTGATCTCGTTCACGTTCGTGCTGGGTGCGATGCTCGCCGCGGTGGGCGGCGTGCTGATCGGGCTCACGATCGGCAAGCTCAATCCGTACATCGGCTTCGTCGCGGGCATCAAGGCGTTCACGGCCGCGGTGCTGGGCGGCATCGGCAGCATTCCCGGCGCGATGCTGGGCGGCGTGCTGCTCGGTCTCGCGGAGACCTTCGCATCCGGCTACATGCCCGCCGAGTACAAGGACGTGGTGGCCTTCGGCCTCCTCGTACTGATCCTGCTGTTCCGTCCGTCGGGCCTGCTCGGCAAGTCGGACATCGAAAAGGTGTGAGGCCGCCCATGAATCAAGCGATGACTTCCGTCCGCACGACGGCCGGCGCGCCGGCCGTCCAGTCGCTCAAGCACGCGGTGACGGCCGCCGTGCTGACGGCGATCCTCACGGTGCCGATCCTCGGTCTCCAGTTGAAGCTCGACGGCTATCAGGTCGTGCTCGAAGCGCACTGGCGGCCGGTCTGGATCGCGGTTGCCGCCGTGTTCCTGTTCCAGCTGTTCAAGCCCGCGCTGCTGCGTGCGAAGGCGGCGGTGCGCCTGCCCGCGGCGGCGCCGCTCGGCGCGCGGCAGCAGCGCGCGATCGTCTGGGCGCTCGTCGCGATCGGCTTCTTGTTGCCGTTCTTCGGCTCGCGCGGCGCGATCGACGTCGCGACGCTCGCGCTCATCTACGTGATCCTCGGCCTCGGCCTGAACATCGTCGTCGGCTTCGCCGGGCTGCTCGATCTCGGCTATGTCGGCTTCTATGCGGTCGGCGGCTACACGTATGCGCTCCTCAACCAGTACTTCGGGCTGACGTTCTGGGAATGCCTGCCGCTCGCCGCGCTCGCGTCGGCTACGTTCGGCTTCCTGCTCGGCTTTCCGGTGCTGCGGCTGCGCGGCGACTATCTCGCGATCGTCACGCTCGGCTTCGGCGAGATCATCCGTCTGCTCGCGAACAACCTGACGAGCATCACGGGCGGCCCGGACGGCATCTCCGGCATTCCGAAGCCGACCGTGTTCGGCTTCGAGATGGCGAGAAGCGCGAGCGTCGAGGGCGCGAAGACGTTCCACGAGCTGATCGGGCTCGAGTACAGCGGCGAGCACGTCGTGATCTTCCTGTACCTGATCGCGCTCGTGCTCGTTTGCTTCACGCTGTTCGTGACGAGCCGGCTGATCCGGATGCCGATGGGCCGCGCGTGGGAAGCGCTGCGCGACGACGAGATCGCCTGCCGGTCGCTCGGCCTCAACCCGACGCGCATCAAGCTGTCGGCGTTCACGCTCGGCGCGTCGTTCGCCGGCATCGGCGGCGCGTTCTTCGCGGCGCGCCAGGGGCTCGTGAATCCCGAGTCGTTCACGTTCATCGAATCCGCGCTGATTCTCGCGATCGTCGTGCTGGGCGGGATGGGCTCGCAGCTCGGCGTGATCCTCGCGGCGATCCTGCTGACCTTGCTGCCCGAAATCGCGCGCGGCTTCGCCGAGTACCGGATGCTGATGTTCGGCCTCGTGATGGTGTTGATGATGATGTGGCGTCCGCAGGGCCTGCTGCCCGCGAGCCGTCCCCACGTGGAGCTGCCGCAATGAGCGCGACGACGGAAATGCTGAAGGTAGCCGCGCTGCAGATGCGCTTCGGCGGCCTGCTCGCGGTGGACGGGATCGATTTCGACGTGCGCCGCGACGAGGTGTTCGCGATCATTGGTCCGAACGGCGCGGGCAAGACGACGGTGTTCAACTGCATCGGCGGGTTCTATCGGCCGACGTCGGGCCGCGTCGTGCTCGACGGCCACGCGATCGGAGGCTTGATGAGCCATCAGGTCTCGCGCAAGGGGCTCGTGCGGACATTCCAGAACATTCGGCTCTTCAAGTCGCTGACGGTCGTCGAGAACCTGCTCGTCGCCCAGCACCGGCTGGTGAAGTCGGGGCTCCTGCACGGCCTCTTCGCGACGCCGGCGTATCGCCGCGCGGAGCGCGAAGCGCTCGAGCGCGCGGCGGTGTGGCTCGATCGGATGAATCTGACGGCGGTCGCGAACCGGCCCGCGGGCACGCTTTCGTACGGGCATCAGCGCCGCCTCGAGATCGCGCGCTGCATGATCACGAACCCGCGCCTTCTGATGCTCGACGAGCCGGCTGCGGGCCTCAATCCGCAGGAGAAGGTCGAGCTGCAGCAGCTGATCGACCGTCTGCGCCGCGAGTTCGGCGTCGCGGTGCTGCTGATCGAGCACGACATGAGTCTCGTGATGGGCGTCTCGGATCGCATTCTGGTGATGGAGCACGGCCGGCCGATCATGATCGGCAAGCCCGACGAAGTGCGCAACGATCCGCGCGTGATCAAGGCCTATCTGGGAGAGGAGTGATGCTGAAGCTGGAGAAGGTCCACACGCATTACGGCGCGATCGAGGCGCTGTCGGGCGTGTCGATCGAGGTGAAGAAGGGCGAGATCGTCACGCTGATCGGCAGCAACGGCGCGGGCAAGACGACGCTGATGATGACCGTGTGCGGCACGCCGCGCGCGTCGAGCGGGCGTGTGCTGTTCGAGGGCGACGACATTACCGCGATGCCGACGCACGAGATCATGCGCCAAGGGCTCGCGATCTCGCCGGAAGGGCGCCGCGTGTTCCCGAGCCTGACCGTGCTCGAGAATCTGAAGATGGGCGGCTTCTTCGCGAACCGTCATGAGATCGACGAAGGCGTCGAGCACGTGTATCGCCTGTTTCCGCGGCTGAAGGAGCGAGCAGCGCAGCGGGCGGGCACGATGTCGGGCGGCGAGCAGCAGATGCTCGCGATCGGCCGCGCGCTGATGAGCCGGCCGCGCCTCTTGCTGCTCGACGAGCCGACGCTCGGCCTCGCGCCGCTCGTGATCGCGCAGATCTTCGACATCATCCGGACGATTCGCGGCGAAGGCGTCACGGTTTTCCTCGTCGAGCAGAACGCGCACAAGGCGCTGCAGGTTGCCGATCGCGGCTATGTGCTCGAAACGGGGCGGGTCGTGCTCGCCGACACCGGCGCGAACCTGCTGGAGAACGACCGGATCCGGAGCGCGTATCTCGGTGGGTAATGCGGCGTTTCTGCGAGCGTGATGCCTGCGGAACGAGAAACGGACGAATGCGCATCTCCGAAAAGCAGAATATTGCGTATTCGTTCGAATTCATCGAGCACATGTAAATGTGCTTCAGCCCACATAACTCGCCATTCGCGCGAGTTCATGCAATTGCCATATTCGTTTATTTCGAATGGCACTTTATCAGGCTGCGTGCGAATGCAGCCGATGTCGCGCTGATCAGGCTCCATCCGCAGTTGTATCGCCCCCCTGTGGCCGCCGCGCATTTTGCGGAGAATTCGAAGGAAAGTCGCGAAGAACGCTGGAATTTACAGTGTCAAAGGCCGCGAGTGACAAGTCTGAGCGAGTGAAGCCGTGCTGTCTCGATATTGTTTGGACTCCTCCTTTATATCTCTATTCGGCCTGGGAAAATTCCTGGGCTAGCCGTTGAAACAATCCAGCTTTTAGTGAACGTTTCGTGGGCTAATATCGATAAATCAATGCGATAAATACATATGCCGATCTATCTGCTTTATCGCCAGTAAGGTTTACTTTTACAAAAAAATCACTATGATTCACGAGGCGTAAGAACTTTGTCGGCTTGGTCAAGCTGCTAAGGAATGCGAATCGAGCTGCCAAGGTTCACCGTGGGATCGCTGCGGTCATGTCGATCGACGACGCCGCTTCGGAGCGCAGTCGATCCTGCCCGTCGAAGCGATGACGTTCATTGATTAGGGAGGCGTTCTTATGAACCCGATGGTCTGGCGTAGTGCATCCGATTCGATCAAGCGTTTCATTGCCGCACCGCTGATGGCGGCCGGCCTGTCCGGCGCCGCGCTTGCGGCGCCCGTCGATGCACCAGACCTGCAGCATGCAGTCCAACATGCATTCTCGTCGCGCCTTAGCAAGCGAGGTCCGGCGGCGCCGGCGGCGGCGCGCGACGACGTAGTCGAATCGATCAAGTCGGATCCGGAGGCCGGATGGGTGCTCGGCACCGTGACGCAAGTCGTCCCGGACGGCACGCCGGCCGATCCCGTCACGAAGCTCTTTCTCGCGCAGCGCGTGAAAGAACGATGGGTCGTCGGCATCGAAGGCAGCGACACGTTCTATGCGCTTGCCGCCGCGGCGCCGGCGAAACTGCTCGCCAACGAGGAACGGGCCCACCTCAACGCGGGCCGCGCGGCGACCGCGCCGAAGCCGAACGCCGCGCCGGGGCAGACGGGGCTCGCGCTGCCGTGGCAGCAAGGCGCCGCTTGGTACTGGACAGGCGGCGCGCACGGCTGGAGCGGCGACAGCCGTCCGTTCAACTCGCTCGATTTCTCCGGCGGCAACGGCCAGGTGCTCGCCGCTCGCGACGGCGTTCTCTACAAGAGCTGCGAGCGCAACGGCAGCGCGATCGTCAAGCTCGTCCACGACAACGGCTATGCGACCACGTATTACCACATGGTCCAGCTGACTCGGGCCGGCAGCGGCACGCGCGTGCGTCAGGGCGAATACCTCGGCCGAATCGGCAACGCTTTGCCGTGCGGCGGCCAGACGACAGGCGCGCACGTGCATTTTGCGCTGAGCCAGGGCGGCAGCGACGTGCCGGTGAACGGCAAGACGATCGGCGGCTGGCAGTTTTTCGAGGGCGGCAATGCGTATTCGGGCTATGCGATCCGCAATCAGCGCCGCGTGTCCGTGCAGGCGTCCCTCACCAATTATGGTTCGGAAGACAGCGGCGGGCCGGTCGAGCCGTCGCCGCCCGCGAAGGCGACCGTGCAGGCGCCGGGGCCCGTGAATCTGCGCAGTGCGCCGTCGCTGTCCGCATCGGTCGTCGGCACCGTGGCGAACGGCGCGACGGTCCAGCTCGCATGCTACGCGTACGGCGATACGGTGCAGGGTAACTGGGGCGCGACGCGGCTCTGGTACCGGCTCGGCTCGAATCAATGGGTGTCGGACGGATTCGTCAATACGGGGAGTAACGATCCGGTCGTGTCGGCTTGCATCAATTGATGCCGTCGACCGGTTGCCGCTTGCGGCCGCGCTGGACTTGGACCGCATCCGCACGATTCGCGGCGAGAGCGTGGTGGTGTCGATTGCCGAGCGAAGCACGCACGATGCACGGCAGATCGTGCCTCGCGACTATGTGATCGAAATCGGCCGGGCCGGCGGACGCGCAGCCAGGCTGCGGCCGCGCTACGACGACCCGGACCGGCATCGCCCGGTCTCTTTTTGAGCGATCCGTGGCTTGCGGCTTATCGTGGGCGGGCCGCGTTCGTGCGGATCAGCGCACTGCCTACGGAATCGACGCGAGCTTGCGGAGGTCGTCGGCGGCGTCGCGCGGCTCGATCGCCGCCTGCATGTGCGTGCCCGACGGCTCGAGGTTCGTCTCCTGGTTCACGCGTTCCGGCTTCGAGTTCGCGGCGATTCGCAGCCCGCAAGCAGCCGGCACGTGCGTCCGGCGATCCGCGCCGAACGCGGCGCGACGACGAAGTCGCCGTGCCGCGAGCGCGACGGCAAGCGTCGGCGGCGGGGCGCCATCGCGCGGAGGCCGGCACATCGGCGAGCCGCTCAATCCAATGGGCACGGTGCGGGGGCGGCTCGTCGCCGCGCATGAAGATCGCCGCTTCTTCGATGACCGGGCCAAGCGGAATACGTGCTCGATTCAAGGCATCGCCGAAATAGATGTGACGCTCGTTACGCTCGGCGCGCACGGATTGGCCGGCGGGCGACGCGATGGCGTGACGCCTGACTCGTTACCGTTTTCCGTAATTCGGCCGGCTACCGGGCGATGCGGATGCCAGGCGGCGCGCACGGCGCGTGGGCGGTGGGGGCGGCACGCGCGGTCGGCTGCGGGCGTTTGCGCCGCGACGGCCGCGCGCGTTCGCTCATTCGGCGTCCGGCACCTCGATGACGAGATCGGATTGCGCGATCGCGACGCACGGCAGGATGTAGCCTTCCGCTTTCTCTTCGGCGCTCACGCCTGGCCAGTCGATCCGGTAGGCTATCGAGCCTTCGCGCAGGCGGCACAGGCAGGTCCGGCACGTGCCGTTGCGGCAAGAGCGCGGCAGCGACACGCCGGCGAAGCCTGCCGCTTCGAGCAGCGACAGAGATTCGGGCGCGTCGAAACCGACTCCGAGCGGCTCGACGCGCACTCGGTGCGAACGTTCTTCTGATTCGTTCATGCGATCGTGGGTGGAGAGGCGGCGTCGCCAGCGAGGAGCCGCAAGGATACCCGATGCGGCCGCGCACTTCGCCCGCCGGCGCGCTTGCGGGTGTGGCCATCGCGCGTGGGGGCCGGATATCGCGCGCGCACCGCCGGTTGTGGCGGCTCAGGCGCTCGGCCGCCGCCTGCGTAGATGCCGATAGACGGTGTTGCGCGCGAGCCCGAGTTCGCGTGCGGCCGCCGACACGTTGCCGCGATGCCGGTCGAGCGCGCCGTCGATCAGCGCGGCCTGATGGTCCTGCAGCGTCGGCGATGCCGCGGTTGCCGCAGTCGATACGGACGCGGCGGTCGCGGTTGCGTCCGCGTGCGGCGCCGCGGCTTCCTGCTCGAGCGCCGGGCAGTCCAGCCAGAAATCGTCGGGCAGATGCTCGACGCCGATCTGCGTTTCGCTTTCGGCGAGCATCCCCGCCGTGCGTAGCACGTTGGTCAATTGACGCAGATTGCCCGGCCACCGGCAGCGCGTAAACGTGGCCAGCACCGCCGGCGACACGCCCGCCGGCATCGGCTCGGTGCGCGCGAGCCGTGCGAGCACGCGTGCGACGAGCGTTTCGAGGTCGGAGCGCTCGGCAAGCGGCGGCAGCGTCACCGCGAGGCCGTTGATCCGGTAGAACAGATCCTCGCGGAACGTGCCGGCCGCGATCATGGCGCGCAGGTCGCGGTGCGTCGCGCAGACGATCCGAAGGTCGACCGGCACCGGCCGTGCGCCGCCGAGCGGCATTACCGCGCGTTCCTGCAGCACGCGCATCAGCCGCACCTGTTGCGCGAGCGGCATGTCGCCGATTTCATCGAGAAACAGCGTGCCGCCGTCCGCTTGCGCGATCTTGCCGGGGCTGCCGCGCTTGCGCGCGCCGGTGAACGCGCCGTCTTCGTAGCCGAACAGCTCCGCCTCGATCAGCGAATCGGGCAGCGCCGCGCAGTTGACGGCGACGAACGGGCCGTCGCGGCGCGGCGACGCATGGTGCAGCGCCCGCGCGAGCCATTCCTTGCCGGTGCCCGTCTCGCCGAGCACGAGCACCGGCAGGTCGCGGCCGCGCACCTTGCTGACGCGTTGCAGCACGGCGGCCATCCGCGCGTCGCCCGTATCGAGCGTCGCGAACGTGATCGCGTCGGAATTGACTTCGCGCGACGCTTCGGCGATGCGGGACGGCGAGGCGCGCCCGGTCACCGGGACGGCCGTGCGCTGCGCGTCCGCGAATTCGCAGCGCGCGCGCACCCGCACGCCGGTCGCGAGTGTCAGCGTGAAGCACGCGAGCGGTTCGCGCGCCGCATGCTGCGCGAGCTTTCCGAACGACATGCCGAACAGTTCGTCGCAGCCGCGCTGCTGCAGTGCGTCGAGGCTTGCGCCGAGCTGGAATTGCGCGCTGCGGTTCGCGGCGATCAGCGCGCCGCTCGGGCTGAATGCAACGAGGCCTGCGAACAGCGAATCGACGAATTCGTCGTGCGCATGGAAGCGCACGCGCAGCGCGTCGGCGCACTGGTTCGCAAACAGATGGTTCTCGATCAACTGCGCGGACATCTTCACGAGCGCGAGCGTATGCGGGCTGAAGCCGCGCGGATCGCCGCTCACGTCGAGCGCGCCGAGGATGCGTCCGAACGGATCGACGATCGGCGCGCACGAGCAGGTGAGCACGTGGTTCGCGCGCAGGAAATGCTCGGCGCCGTGGACGGCGAGCGCCTGGCCCGCGATCAGCGCGGTGCCGATCGCATTGGTGCCGCGCGCGTCCTCCGCCCACGACACGCCGGGGCAGAGCGCGACCCGGTTCGCCTTCTCGACGAAATCGTCGTCGCCGATGCTGTGCAGGACCACGCCGTCGCGATCGGTCAGGAGCACGAGGCTTTGCGTGTCGGCAATCTGCGTATGCAGCGTGTCCATCACCGGACGCGCGTGCGTGTACAGCGACTGGCTGCCGCCGATCAGCTCGCGCAGCGCGGTGCGCGACAGCGGCGAGAAGTCCGGCAGCTCGGACGCGCGCAGGCCGACCGATAGCGAGCGGGCATGCGCTTGCGCGAGCAGGTCGACACGGCTCGCTGCGGCAGGCAGCACGGAAGATTGCGGCATGACTTGTCTCCATGGGGCCCGCCGACGGAGTGTGTTCTCCGCTCGACCGGCGCAGCGGTTCACGTGGCGGCGCGGGCACGTCTCATCATACAAGCGCCGTGAGCGATGCGCGACCGCAAATCGAATTTCCCTTGCTTTTGGGCCCCTGCCTGCAATGATGGAAACAAGGCGCGCACGCGCCGCGCCTCGCCGGGACCGACGCCGAACACACGTGTGGTCCCCGCCATTCGGCATGCGCCGCGACATGCATCCGTTCGGGGGAAATCATCATGGTTCGGACGGAACTGAGAGTGGTGCTGGCGGCGATCGCGACGTTCGTCTCGCTGGCCGGCATCGCCGTGGCGATTCACGGATTGTTGTTCGACCAGGATGCCGCACTGCGATACGGCGTGGCGGCGATCGCGCTCGGCGTGACGACCTGTGTGGTCGCGCTGAACGTATGGCCGAAGGATGAGCAGAAGTAGGCGGGCGGCCCGGGCGCGGCGACGGCGAGAGCGTCCGCGGCGTGGCGGGGTCCGATCGGCTCGCTGCTTGGGCGGCGCGACAGACGCTCTTGGACATGTTCGAGATGCGGCCGCGCGGTCGGCGCAGAGGGCGATTCGACGGCGACGCGAGCATCGGCGAGCACGACGCCAATCCTCCGACGATATGGCGGATCTGTGCGCAACCGGTCGAGCGTCGAACCTCGCGCCAGAACGCCGACACGGCTGCCGACTCGGCTCGTTTGCGATCGGCGCGGCATGGCGAATCGCAGTCGAATCCAGCGCTCGATTCGCATGACGATTTATCGCCCGCTTTGCTGCGCAGTCAAGCCGTCCCCCCATTGATTGGCAGAAGAATGCGCCGCAGCATGCGCGCGCGCAGGGTTTTTTGACGAAATCTTGAGTCGTGCCGGAAAGCGTCTAAAGTGAATTCAACCGGAGCATCAGGCGAGCGCGAGCCGTTCGCCGCGAGACATTCTCTCCGGCCAGCCCGCGCGCTTCCGGTCGGCAAATGCTTCCGGCGGCACGCGGTTTCTTGCATTCTCGAGCTACGGCAAAGGCGGTTCCGATGCAGATCCAGTTCACGAACGATGCCCCCGAATATTCGGGGCGCGAATTGACGATCGCGTTCATGGCGATGGTCGACGGCGAGCCGGTTCAATGCCATATCACCGCCGAAGCGCTCGAGGACCATTTCGGCGCGGCTTCGCCGCGTTTCGAGGACATGGTGGGCGCATTCGACACGCACCGGCCCCGTATCGAGGCCGCGGCACGGCGGCTACTCTCCGAAACCCGTGCGCAGTGCGTGGTGCTGAGAAGCGGATACGTCCGATTTTACGAGGCGAACTGGCGCTAAAGTGCGCTGTGTCGCGAACGAGCGCTGCCTGGGGGTAGCGCTTGTTTTTTGTGCTGGCGTCGGCGGTCCGATTTCGTTCGGCATGCTTGCGGTACGCGTTGGCGTTGGACGTCGGGTGCGCCGGTTCATGTGACTCTCTGGTTCGTTCATCGGACTCATCGAACGAGCGGACGGCGTTCATGGGAAGGCGCGTCGAACGGTCGGGCAGCGTGAGCGATTGTCGCTACGAACATACGTGCTTGACCGCCGCGTCTTCCACAATCTTGCGCTGTCGTGACGGATTCTTTCGGTTTTATTTCGCCAGTCGAGCCATCCATTGCCGAGTCGATCCATAGCGCACGCGACTCCATTCGGAGCGTTCCGAACGCATTGACTTCGGACGATCCCGGTACGACCGAATCGGCAAAAGCCGGGAGTGGCTTTATGACTGTCGAGTCAATCGACTACGGCAGAATCGATTTCGGGGAATCTCGTCAGCCGGATCTTCTTTCCGCGGCTGTGAATCCGTCGGGCTTGGCTGTTGCACGCGGCAATGTCGCGAATGCGTAAGCGCGTGCGCATTCGGTCGACGGGTGAAGACGATCGCCGCGCGATGGTGGTTTTGCGGCTCGGGATAGGGCGGACGATTCGGCGGCGGGTTGCAGTCGCGCCGGCGGTTTGTCGTGTGAGGGGTTCATGCCCGAGCGAGGCGTTCCCGTTCGACGATCGCCTTCGTTGCGACGGCTTCTGCGATCTTGCGTCGCCGGCCGATGACATCATGTGACGCGGCCGCGTCGCCGCGCAACGTGCCGCTTATTCGGCGCCGAGGTAGAAGTAGCGAAACAGGAAGACCGCCGCGATGATCCAGACGACCGGCTTCACCCGCTTCGCGTGGCCCGTCAGCAGCTTGAGGCCGCCATACGCGATGAAACCGAACGCGACGCCGTTCGCGATCGAGTACGTGAACGGCATCAGCAGTGCGGTGAGCGCCGCGGGCACGGCTTCCGTCGCGTCGTCCCACTGCACGTCGACCATGTCGCGCAGCATCAGGCACGATACGTACAGCAGCGCCGGCGCGGTTGCGTAGCCGGGCACGACGCCCGCGAGCGGCGCGATGAAGAGGCACGCGATGAACAGCGCGGCGACCGTGATCGCGGTGACGCCGGTGCGTCCGCCCGCCTGCACGCCGGATGCGCTCTCGATGTACGCGGTCGTCGACGACGTGCCGAGCAGCGAGCCCGCGACGATCGCGGTGCTGTCGGCGAGGAGCGCCTTGTTCAAGCGATGCATCTTGCCCTGGACGAGGAGCCCCGCGCGATTCGCGACGCCCATCAGCGTACCCGTCGCGTCGAACAGCTCGACGAGGAAAAACACGAGGATCACGTTGACGATGCCGGTCGACAGCGCGGCGCCGATGTCGAGCTTGAACAGCGTCGCGTCGATCGACGGCGGCGCGGAGAAGATCCCGTGAAACTGGTTGCCGCCGAAAAAGAACGACAGGACCGTCACGCCGATGATGCCGATCAGGATCGCGCCGCGCACGCGCAGGTAATCGAGCGTGACGATCGCGAAGAAGCCGACGATCGCGAGGATCGTCGTCGGCTTGTGCAGGTCGCCGAGCGTGACGAGCGTCGCTGGGCTGCCGACGATCACGCCTGCCGTCTTCAGCGAGATGATTCCGAGGAAGAGCCCGATGCCCGCCGTAATCGCGATTCGCAGCGACTTTGGAATCCCGTTGACGATCACTTCGCGCACGCGGAACAGCGTGACGAGCAGGAACAGACAGCCGGAGATGAACACCGCGCCGAGCGCGGCCTGCCACGTGAAGCCCATGCCCTTGACGACGGTGTAGGCGAAATATGCGTTGAGGCCCATGCCGGGCGCGCAGGCGATCGGGTAGTTCGCGTACAGGCCCATGATGAGCGACGCGAGCGCGGCGACGAGGCAGGTCGCGACGAAAACGGATTCCTTCGGCATGCCCGCGTCACCGAGGATCGCGGGGTTCACGAAGATGATGTAGGCCATCGTCAGGAACGTGGTGACGCCCGCGAGTATTTCGGTGCGGAAGTCGGTTCCGGCTTCCGCGAAGCCGAAATACCGTTTGAGCGATTCCATGTGGGCGATTCTCCGGTCGAGTAGTCGTGTTGCTGAATGCTTTGTGAGTTGTGTTGCCCGCGAGGCGGACGTACTGTAACCAGCCACTATTGAGTGGCTATCGGCGGATTGTAATAGCGGACATAGGCGGGACGATATATTTGCGGAGATTGGTCGCGCTTCGTCGTTGCGCTCGCGGCGATTCGCGCTGCGCGGACGTCGAGGCTTCGAGCAGGCCGGCGCGCTCGTCCGAGGATCGTTAAAATGGCCGCTTGCCGCTTTCGCATGTCGCGCGCGGCGCGGATGGCGTCGACGAACGAACGTCGTCGTCGCCAGCATCGACGCGCCGTCCGTTCACGGACTGGAGAGTACAGCTTGACCTTGATCGCTCGAATGCAAGAAGGCGTCGCGCCCGCGCGCGGCGAACAGAACGCTGGCACCGGCCATCCCGCATGGATGCCGGTTGCGCTCGCGGAATCGGGCGTGCGGCGCTTCGGTCCCGGCGAGAGCAATCCGCGCATCGTCGAGTACAACGGCTGCACGAATCTCGTGGGCTACGACGACAAGGTCTCGTGGTGTTCGTCGTTCATCAACTGGTGTCTCGCGCGCGTCGGGATTTCGGGAACGGGCTCCGCGCTCGCGCGATCGTGGCTCGAATGGGGCCGCGCGCTGAGCGAGCCAGCCTATGGGTGCATCGTCGTATTGACGCGCGCCCATCCGACGAGTTGGAAAGGGCATGTCGCCTTTTATCTGCGGCACGACGACGAGCACATGTATCTGTTCGGCGGCAATCAACGCGGCGCGGTGCGCGAGCTCCCATATGCGCGTTCGCGGCTGCTCGCGTATCGGTGGCCGGACGAATGCGGGCCGGGCTGACGGGCTGAATCGCAGTCCGCCGATGAGCGTCGCGCGCGTTGCGGGCGATGCCGTGACTGCGATGAGCGTCATCGGTCGCGGCGGCGCGTTTCGCTTCTCGTCGACGAATCGCGCGCAGAAATGACGACTTCGTGTGCTAATCGTCGCGAGCCTCGTTCGAGGCGCCGATCGTAATTTCTTCGAAAGCAATGGATTTGCGCGACGCTCGGTACACGCACGACCGGGTTTTCCCGTTGTGGCCGACTGCATGCCGCGTTGTGCGCGCGCTTACGGTAACGGCGAGCAATTGCTCGCGTTGCGGCGCCCCATCGTCGTGCATGCCGGTGCGGCATCATGTTCGAACGAACGCATGCGAATCGTGCAATCGCGTCACCGAGCTCGCGCGGCGCTGTGCCGATTGCATGGAAAGCAAATTCGGCAGCTTCGTGACCGCAATATGTCGGAGCGGATCGCATGAGAAGAAAAAATACATGCTTGCCGACAGGATGCTTCGTCGCCGCACATACGCCGCCGACCGACGGCTATCCGGAAATCCGTCCAATTCAGACGACATATGTGTCTATTTTGGAGATAAGCGTTTCCATTCATATTGGGATGAATATTTTTCTTTATGATCAACAGGATATTGTCGGGTTGAAAGGTGTTGCAATAAGGCGGGTTGTGTAAAAGAATGCAAGTCGTCATCGCCTTAACGCGATTCTCTATCTAGGATAGAGACAATGCTCGCGCTGAGTGTCGCCGGATGCCGGGAGGGGGCGCGAGCGTCGACGCATTTCGCAGTGGCAACTGAAGTGGTGCGTGCTGGGGCAGGGCTTTGATGGTTGGGTGGCGCACCATGTGATTTCGTCCGTCAATTCGGAGGCAAGCATGTTGAACTGGATCAGCCGATGGGCGTTGCGTCACGCCCCCACTCCCGAGAAGAGCGCCGCATCGATGCTCGTGACCGCACGGATGGAGTTGTTCACCGCCGAACAGCGGGTCATCGACGCGAAGCTGCAGGCCGACTATTGGCGCACGCGTGTTTCGTTTCTCGAAGAGGTGCAGAAGCAGGGCATCGATCCGTGGGTGAGCGCGCAAGTGCAAAAGACCGTCGACGAGCCGTCGGCGACCGTGCGCGGCGCGTCGGGTCCGCGTCTCGCAGCGAGCACGTAACGCGTTGCAAGAGCGGTTCGCGATGCGCGGCGCAGGCCGGCTGTCGCGGTTTCATCGGCGTGCGCTTTGCCGCGCGCATGTCCTCGTCGTTTCGGCTGCGTCGCACATCGATCCGGGCGGCGTAGCCGTTCAACCCATGCGTTGCGTGGATCCGTTCCGGGAAGGCGCGGAACCGATCCACGCGACGTTCATTATTTTCCCGTCAGCGTCGGCGCGTCTTGGCGACGATCGCACGTAGTCGCGATGTCGCTGGGCGTCGTGATGTTCGCGACCATGGCCGTCCCACAAGAGGTGGCTGGACGAACTGCAATCGCGATCGTTTCCCGTGCCGGCAGATCTCGGCCGGTTGCATCCCGACACGTCGACACCGTGCGTTCGACGACGCCACATCGTCCATCAGAAGGGATCGGCGAGCGCGAGCGATCGCCGACATCGCAACGCGCCTTGCCGGCATCGATCGTGCGGATCCGAAACCGTGCTCGCCTGTAAATGTCGGCGCTCGCTTCATCGATATGCATAGTCATCCTGATGATTGAGGTCGAGACGACTTCACGAAATGCAGATCAGGCGATAACGCACTTCATTACTGATTGCACACAGCGCCAGCTGCTCCGCGCGACGATCGGAGCAACTGACGGCCAAGCGCCTGCGAGCGCAATTGTCGCGTCGAGCCGGCGCGACATGCTCGTCCATCCGCTCGCACGGCGCTTCATCGCGGACGCGGGCTGGTCAGATCGGCGACTGCGTCGAGCAGCCCGCCGAGTACGCCGCCGATCCAGCCGCGCCGACGCACGTACGCAGTCGTGAGCGAGATCTCGGCCGTCGACGGTCCGTCGGTGCCGAGCCAGATACGCTCGCCGCGCGGCACGTGCAGGACGTCGCCGGGCTGCATCCAATAGTCGTCGACGCTGCGCGAGCGCGTGAGCCACACGCGCGAGCTCAGCACGCGGATCTCGGTATGGCTGCGCGCAAGCCACGTCATCATCGCGCTCGGCTCGAGCGCGAAGTGAAGCGTCATGCGCGGTAACTGGATCGCGTCGTATCCGTCGTACAGCGTCGGATCGGGACGAAATAACAACCGGTTTGCCTGGTCCATCCTCTCCTCCTGAATAGAGCCGGCGGAAGGAGCGCAGCGCAATGAAAAAGGCCCCAACCGTTTCCGGCGGGGGCCTCTTGACATCCGATGTTGTGGATAGCTAACGCACGAGCGCCCCCGGTGATGTGCCACAACGGGCATTCACTGGCGGGTGGGCAACTGCTGCGACGATGTGCTTGCGCGTATCCATGCCGATGAGTTTGGTGATCCTTCGTTGGCTTGTCAACGAAAATCTTGAGACAAACGCGGTTACCGTGGATGCGACGTCCGCCGGCGCAGCGATGCATGCGCGACCGGTTTCCTGCACGGAGATCGGAGCCGGTGCGACGCGCAGTCCTCAGGGCGCCGCAATGAATTCGTTGCGTAGCGGCAGGGCGGCTTGCAGCGCATTCAGGCCGGCCATTGGAGTCGCATCGGCGCCGGTCGAGGTCGGCCGAAGATTGGCGACAGATTTCGGCGGCACGAGGCGATCGCGTGTGCTTCTTTCGCGGGATCGAAGACGCAGGCGCATGGCGAGCTGTTCGGATCGATGCGACAACAAGGCAGCCGATCGTAGCCGGATCGGCAACGCTACGCCGTTGCTGGTACGAGAAGCAAATTGCCCGTCGAAAACGCCGCTCTGTGCCGAACGGTTCGCAGCCCACGGTTCGAATCATCGCGTCGCGCCGATGCATCGTGCAACGATTGTTCCAGAACCAGATAAGGATGTCGCCGACTTCCCAATGCGTGTCCACGTGATGCCGTCGAGCCGCGTGTGGTGCCACAGTTCGTCGAGGAAGGCTTCTGATTCGTCGACGGGCAAGCCGACCACGGCGGCGTTCAGCCGGCGGCCGAGGTACAGATACGGTCGCTGCGTTCGAGAATCAGGTTTTCGATGCGGGCGATGATATGAACATCGTCGGTAGTCTGCGCCGCTTTGCCGGCGCGGACTTTCTCGCCAAATTCGTCGATCGATTCCTGATGCTGAATCGCGTCGTTGCCGAGCAGCGAATTTTTCTTCAATCCTGTTTTGTCTTCGATAATCACGGTCGATACGACGGATCGTTCCAGCGATTGGACATTCAATGCGAAATGCTCGGGCTTGCCGCCCGTGTTGCCATCGATGATGAGCGGTTTGGTCGTGGCATCGAAAATGTGCTGGACGTTCGACAGTCGGCTTGCGATGTCGAGGATTTCGATGTCGGGCCGACCGCGCAGCGTCGAATCGGTCGGTGAGCTGGACCAGAAGCCGTCGAACTCGGATTGCGGGCCCTTGTCCGCCACATAAATCTTTTCACTGATCGTTGCGGAAATCGGGCTGTGGCTTTCGATGAAGCGCAGTGCCCGGCCCTACGCCAGTTTTTCCTTCAATGATCGATGTCGTTGGCCGCTGGTAATCGGCTGGCTTATTAATTATATTGTCGATACGATTTTCTCCTTTTCTTGAGGGGATAATTTAAATTATTTTCTTGTGGTTAGAGTTCATTAAGATTGGATGGCAATATCGAACCGGCTTCCGTGAAATAAAGTCACGCGTCCGTGCACCGGGCGTGCAGTCGCACCACGATGAAAACAAGCGCGTCGTGATTCCGTTTTCTCGAACGGCGGCGCATGGTTCGATGCGGAAACCGTTTCTTATGCGGGTCACGATCGCGCGGGGCGAATGGATGCCGAGCCGGCGGCGCGATGCGCCGGAAGTCGGAAAAATGGAAGGGCGGGAGACAGCGAACCGGCTGCCCGTTCGAGCCGTGCGGCGAACGGCTCGGGCGAAGCCGCCGACATGAAGCGAAGCGAGCGATTCGGCGAACCGAACGAAGCAGAAGCACCCGGCAAGTGAACCGAACGGTCCCGCGCAGGCTGCGCGGAACCTTCATCCGCGGTCATATCAGGACGCGGCCTTTTCCGAACCCCAGTTGCCGCCGTGCGCGGCGGCCTGCGCGGCCGGGGAGCGCGCGAGATATTCGAGCGCGACCTCGGTGGAGCCTTCGTCGTGCGGCGTATAGCTCGGCCGGTAGTAGCGGAGCGCCGCGCCGATCGTCTTCCAGAACGACGGCAGATGGTTGCGCCGCGAACCGCGCCACCACGAGAGCACGAAGCCCGGATAGCGGCCGGTGCTCGGATCGCGCTCGTACATGTACTTCGCGCCCGTCATGATGAAGTAGAGCAGGATCAGGACCACGATCGTCATGTGGAACGCGCGCTCCACATAGTTGCCGCCCAGATGCCGATAGATGTCGAACGCGACGGTCCGGTGCTCGACCTCCTCCGCGCCGTGCCAGCGCAGCAGGTCGACGACCGTCGGATCGGCGCGGCCGTCGTCGAGCCCGCGCGCGTGCAGCACCCAGTTGCCGAGATAGCCGAAGAAGTGCTCGAGCGACGCGATCACCGCGAGCTGCTGGCGCAGCCAGAAGCGCGTGTGGCCGATCTTCAGGCCGAACGGGCGTTCGCCCAGCGCTTTCGTGAAGAGCCAGTTGAGCCGCCGCGTGAACGGCTTCGTGTCGATCCCGTGCCGCTCGTAGTAATGCTTGAGCACGCCGCCGTGCGAGCGCGAATGCACCGCTTCCTGACGCAGGAAGCCTTCGGCGTCGGCGTACAGCGTGGGATCGGTGATGAGCGGCAGCGCCTTGTTGTACACGCGGCAGAACCAGAGCTCGCCTTCCGGGAACAGCAGGTTCAGCGTGTTGATGATGTGCGTGCTTTCCGGATCGCCTTCGATCCATTGGATCGGTGTCTTGGCGAAATCGAATTTGACGTGGCGCGCCTTGATCAGGTAGTGATTTTCGGGGGCGTTCATCGGTGTCTCCTCCAAGGTCGGGGCTGTTTCGCCACTCAGTGCGACGCCATGCTGACGCGGGCGATCATCCGGCCGAGCCACGGCATGAAGCGCCCCACGAAACGCATCGCATGCGCTTCCGCGCCTATCGCGACGACCGGTTTGTTTTGCAACACGGCATCGACCATCGCCTTCGCGACGGTTTCCGGTTTCAGGCCGCGCATCTGATAGAGCTTCGTCGCGCGCTTGCGCAGCCGTGCTTCGTCCTGCGCGCTCTTCGCGCCCGCGTATTGGGTCGACGCCATGATCCCCGTCTCGGCGAAGCCGGGGCAGACGGCCGTCACGCCGATGCCGTGGTCGGCGAGCTCGGCGCGCATGCACTCGCTCAGCATCAGCACAGCGGCTTTCGTCGTCGCGTATGCGGGCAGGTCGCGCGACGGGCTGAACGCGGCCGCCGACGCGGTGTTGACGATGTGGCCGCCCGCGCCGCGCGCGGCCATCTGCTTCGCGAACAGGCGCGAGCCGTGTATCACGCCCCACAGGTTCACGCGCAGGATGCGCTCCCAGTGCGCGGCGGACGTGTCGAGGATGCCGCCCGCCATGCCGATGCCCGCGTTGTTGACGACGACGTCGGCGCCGCCCAGCTCGTTGCCGACCCAGTTCGCGAGTGCTTCCATGTCGTCGGCCGAGCCGACGTCGACGCGCCGCACGTGCGCTTCCGCGCCGAGCAGGCGCACGAGGCGCGCGGTGCGCTCGGCCGCTTGCTCGTCGATGTCGACGGCGACGATCGACGCGCCTTGCTTCGCGAATTCGACGGTCGCGCAGCGGCCGATTCCGCTGCCCGCGCCGGTGATCACGACGCGCTTGCCGATGAACGGGCGGGCGCCGCTCGCGCGGCGCGCATGCGCGAGCGCGGGCGGCGCCGTGCCCGTCTCGACCGCTTCGATCAGCTCCTTTGCGAGCGCGGCGAAGCGTTCGGGGTCCGATATCGGCAGCCAGTGCCGCTGGGCGACTTCGCGGCGGTAGTAGGTCGGCACCCAGCGCGCGATGTCGGCCGACAGCGCCGGGCTCACGAACTTGTCGCGCAGCGGCACGACGACCTGCACGGGCGCGTGCGCATAGCGCTCGCGCGGCGCGAACACGCGGCGGATGAAGTTCGCGCGATACAGGCGCACGCCGTGCACGCCGTCGTCGGTCTGCGTCGGGCGCGGGCCGACGTCGGTGCGCTCGAGCCTGCGCATCAGCGCGGGCCACGCGCGGCCGAGCCACAGGCGCCAGCTCAACTCGGGGATGAACGGCAGATGGAACAGGTACACATACCACGAGCGCACGAGCTGGCCGCCGAGGCGTTTCACCGAAGCGGGCGACGGGCGCGCGAGTTGCTGGCGCAGCCAGTAGCCGACGTGGTCGAGATTCGGCCCGGAGCACGACGTGTATGACAGGATGCGTCCCGCGAGCCGCGGCTCGGTGACGAACTCCCAGCCCTGGATCGAGCCCCAGTCGTGGCCGATCACGTGGACTGCGCGGTTCGGCGCGAGCGCGTCGATCACCGCTGCGAAATCGTCGACGAGCCGTTCGAGCCGATAGTCGGCCGTGCGCGTGGGCTTCGTCGACAGGCCCGCGCCGCGCGCGTCGTAAGCGATCACGTAGTACGACTTCGCGAGCAGCGGCGCGACACGGCGCCAGACGCTGCTGTTGTCCGGATAGCCGTGCACGAGCACGACGGCGGGGCGCGACGCGTCGCCCCAGGTCTTCGCGGCGAGCGTGACGTCGCCGGCCGGGACGGCGGTTTCGGTGTGGACCGATTCGAACAGCGCGAGCGGCGCTTCGTCGGAGAGGGGCTGCATCGTGGTGTCTTGTTGTGTTGGCGGAGAGGGAATACGCGCGGCGAGAGCCGTCACGCGGCCTGTTCGCGCGCGAGCGGCTTGCTTGCCTGCCGCGCGTGCCAGCGGCGCACGTGCGGCAGGTCGTCGTCGAGCCAGTACGCGTCGTCGTCAGTGATGACGAGCAGCTCCTCGAACTTCGCGCCGACGCCGGCGAAGCCGAGATGCGGCTCGACCGCCCAGAGGCCGGGCGTCGGCGCGTGATCGGAGCGTGCGTCGATCGACCACAGCGGCGACCAGCCCTGCTCCTTGCCCGCGCGCGTCTGCTCGAGCAGCAGGTTGCGCGTCGAGTTAAGGCCGAAGCGCGCGACGAAGCGCGGCTTCGACAGCTTGTGCAGCTTCGCGACGCGATGCGCGAGCACCTTGAACGGATACGCCTTGTGGCGCGGCTCGACGCCCTGGCGGCGGCACAGCGCGTCGACTTCCTGCGCGACTTCGGCGAGCGTGCGGCGCGCCTTCACGAGCGCCTCGATCATCTCGCGGTGCGCGATCAGGTCGTCCTGCAACTGCTCGAGGATCGGGTTGCGGCCGAGGCAGGTTGCATAGCCGACGTCGGCGACGATCCCGTCGACGACGGGCGCGACGTCGAGAATCACCGGCATGTCGGGCTCGAGCGCGCGGTTGCTCGGGAAGAACGCGAGATTGAAGCCGCCCAGGTGCTTGAGGCCCGAGAAGCCTTCGAACGCGGTGCGGTCGCCGAACCACGCGAACGGCTTGTGCAGCCAGTCGTGCACGCCGTGGTCCTGCGCCCATTCGATCATCAGCCGCGCGGCCTGCTTTTCGGTGATGCCCGGGTACAGCATGTCGCCGACGGTTTCGACGCAGCGGTACGCGAGCTGCTGGACGGAGCGGAACTGATCCAGCTCCTCGATGTGGATTTCCGGCAGCGGATGCTCGGCCATGGCGTCGTCTCCTTTTCTTCGTCGTTCTGAACGGCGATGCCGGCCGCGAATGCGTCAGCCGTCAATGCGCTTCGTCAGCAAATGTGACATTGATCAATGTAAGTATCTTATATCAACGAGCCTCGTACGCGCGCGTGTTTGTGATGAGTACTTTTCCTAATTCGTCGGCGGGAAACGGCGTGGCCCGCGCGGGCCGGCGCGGGCGGAAATGCGGCGAAACCGGACGAGGCGAGACGGAATGCGCGTGCGGCAATCGGGGTTCGATCACTGCGGCGCGCGGCCGAAGCGCTCGAGCACCGCGCTCACGAGGTCGATCGGCAGCGGGAAAACGATCGTCGAATTCTTGTCGGCGGCGATGGTCGTCAGCGTCTGCAAATAGCGAAGCTGCATCGCCTGCGGCTGTAGCGCGAGCCGCTGCGCGGCCTTCAGAAGCTGCTCGGACGCCTGCAGCTCGCCTTCCGCGTGGATCACCTTCGCGCGCCGCTCGCGCTCGGCTTCCGCCTGGCGCGCGATCGCGCGGATCATCGTCTCGTTCAGGTCGACGTGCTTGATCTCGACCACCGACACCTTGATCCCCCACGCGTCGGTCTGCGCGTCGAGCGTCTTCTGGATGTCGGCGTTCAATTGCTCGCGCTCGGCGAGGAGCGCGTCGAGCTCGTGCTTGCCGAGCACCGAGCGCAGCGTCGTCTGCGCGAGCTGGCTCGTCGCGTCGAAGTAGCGCTGGACCTGGATCACCGCCTTTTCCGGATCGACGACGCGGAAATACACGACCGCGCTGACCTTCACCGACACGTTGTCGCGCGTGATCACGTCCTGCGCGGGCACGTCGAACACGACGGTGCGCAGATCGATCCGCACGACCTGCTGGACGACCGGGATGATCAGCACGAGGCCCGGCCCCTTGACTTTCCAGAAGCGCCCGAGCAGGAACACGACGCCGCGCTCGTATTCGCGGAAGATGCGGATCGCCGACGCGATCACGAACAGCGCGAGCACGAACAACAGACTGCTGAAGCCGAACGTGAAGCCCATCATGATTGTTCTCCTTGTGGTGGGGCGGTGTTGTCGTACAGCGGGGCCACGGTCAGCGTGAGGCCGTTTCGGCCCGTCACGCGCACGCGGCGGCCGGCCGCGATCGGCGTCGCGCTCGCGACGCGCCAGCGCTCGCCGTGCACGCGCGCCCAGCCGGCCGCCGACGGCGCGAGCGGCGCGGCCGGATTCGCGCTCGGGCCGATTTCGGGCGGTTGATCGGGCACGAGGCCGTCGTCGAGCACTTCGCCGATGCTGCCGACGATCGCTTCCGCGCCGGCGACGACGGGGCGTCGACGCGCGCGCAGCGCGAAGCCCGACACGCCGAACACGAGGATCGCGCCCGACGCCGCCAGCGAAAAGATCACCGGCCACGGCACGCCGTAGCCGGGCACGTCGGTGTCGATCAGCATCAGCGCGCCGATTGCGAACGCGACGATGCCGCCAACGCCGAGCGCGCCGAATGTCGGCAGGAACGCCTCGGCGACCAGGAACGAGATGCCGAGCATCACGAGCGCGAGGCCCGCGTAGTTGATCGGCAGCAGTTGCAGCGCGAACAGGCCGACGAGCAGGCTGATCGCGCCCGCGACGCCCGGCAGCACGAAGCCGGGGTTCGCGAATTCGAAGAAGAGTCCGTACATGCCGAGCGTGACGAGCACGAGTGCGACGCTCGGATCGGCGATCGTCGCGAGCAGCCGGCTGCGCCAGTCGGGCTCGATCGTCTCGATCGGCGCTTGCGCGGTGTCGAGCCGGTGCGTGCCTGTCGCGGTGACGATCTTGCGGCCGTCGAGCCGCGCGGCGAGATCGGCCGGGTCGTTCGCGATCAGGTCGACGACGTGCTGCGCGAGCGCGTCGTTCGCGGGCAGGCTCACTGCCTCGCGCACCGCGCGCTCCGCCCATTCGACGTTGCGGCCGCGCAACTGCGCGAGGCTGCGGATGTACGCGGCCGCGTCGTGCAGCGCCTTGCGGGTTTCGGTCGATTCGGTATCGGTCGCCGTCGCGCCGGATGCGGCGCCGGGCTCGCGCCGCGCGGCGGGCGGCGCCGGGCCGCCGACGCCGAACTGCACGGGCGACGCCGCGCCGAGGTTCGTGCCGGGCGCCATCGCCGCGATGTGGCTCGCGTAGACGATGTAGGTGCCGGCGCTCGCCGCCCGCGCGCCGCCCGGCGCGACGAACGCGGCGACGGGCACGCCCGAGCCGACGATCGCCTTGATGATCTGCCGCATCGACGTGTCGAGGCCGCCCGGCGTGTCGAGCTGGAGGATCGCGAGCTGCGCGTGCTCGCGTGCGGCGCGATCGAGGCCGCGCACGACGAAGTCGGCGCTTGCGGGGCCGATCGCGCCCGTGACCGGAATCACGACGACGGGCGCGCGCGCGGCGGCGACTGCCGCGCAGGCCAGCAACAGGCCGACCAGCACGGCCGCGCGCGCGAGCCGCGCGGGAAGCTTGCCGTGCCGCGGCGAAGGACGGGGCGTGTGCATCGCGGTGTCGGCCGGCGGCGCGCGGCCGCATGGTGCGGCGCCGCAGCCGGGCCGTGAAAAGGGCGTGCGCCCGGTGCTTAAAGAGTAGGCGGTTTCCGGCGAAAGCGCGAAGCGGCGGCGCGCGCGGCGAGCGCTTCGTCGCGGTAGTCGGCGGGGCTCATCCCGCGCCACTTGCGAAACGCGCGGTAGAACGCGCTCGGCTCGGCGAAGCCGATCGCCGCGGCAACGTCGGCGACGGTGCGGGCCGGATCGGCGAGCGCTTCGCATGCGAGATCGCGACGCAGCGCATCCTTGATCGACTGATAGGAATGGCCTTCCTGCCTGAGCTTGCGCCGCAGCGTCGCTTCGGCGACGTGCAGCCGCGCGGCGAGTGCCTGCGCGGTCGGCCACGCGGCGGGCGGCAGCCCGCGCAGCGCTGCGCGCACGCGCTGCGCGAACGCGTGCGGGTTGCGGTACTTGACGATGAAGCTCGCGGGCGCGTCGCGCAGGAACGGCTTCAGCGTCTTCGCCGTCTGCACGACGGGCAGCGCGGCGAACTCCGGATCGAAATCGACATACGACTCGGGCTGATCGAAGCGCATGTCGTCGCAGAACATCAGTTGATATTCGTGGACCGCGCGCGGCTCGCCGCAGCGAAAGCTCGCGTGCAACAGCGGAATGCGCCGCCCGATCAGCCAGCAGGTGAGACCGTAGACGATGACGAAATAAGTCGCGTAAGCGAATATCTCCGGCGCGCTCGCGCCGTCGCGGTGCACGAAGCGCAGCCGCACGCGCTCGGCGTTCGCGTCGATCTCGCCGTGCAGATCGTCGAGCACGCAGTGCATGAAGTTGACCGCGCGCGCGAGCGCGCGCAGCCCGTTGCGCGCGGTGAGCGCCGCCTGGCTCATCGCGATGAAGCTGCCGCAGCGCATCGGGTGCGCGTCCTGGCCGAAGAACTCGTCGTCGAGCGCGCGCGCGATCGCGTTCCACAGCGCGCCGTACTGCCGCGCGGACACGCGCGCGCTCGGCGACGCGAGGAGCGCGGCGGGAATGCCAGCCTGCGCGAGGAGCGGCGCGTCGTCGACGCCGCGCCGCCGCGACAGCGCGAGGCTCGACTCCACGAGCTCGATCGAAACGGTGCCTTTCTTCTCGTCGTACTTCATCGCAGGAGCATGCCGCGGCGCGGTGTGGCAAAAACGATCAGTGTAATTGAGCGGAGCGAGCATCGAACAGAACCCGTGCGTTGCCTACACTTGACTCATCGAGACAGAACGAACGAGGCGCGCCGCGCCATGACGCGGCGGCCGCCGAGGAGACATGCAGCAATGGACGATCTCTACACCGAAGATCAACGGATGATCCTCGACGCCGCGCGCGCCTTCTCCGCCGAAGCGCTCGCGCCGAACGCCGCACAGTGGGACCGCGAATCGCATCTGCCCGACGAGGTCGTCGCGCAGATGGGCGAACTCGGCTTCCTCGGCATGATCGTGCCGCCCGACTGGGGCGGATCGTACACCGATTACGTCGCGTACGCGCTCGCGCTCGAGGAGATCGCGGCGGGCTGCGCGTCGTGCGCGACGCTCATGAGCGTGCACAATTCGGTCGGCTGCGGGCCGGTGCTGAACTACGGCACGCCCGAGCAGAAGGAGCGCTGGCTGCGTGATCTCGCGACCGGCAAGACGATCGGCGCGTTCAGCCTCACCGAGCCGCAGGCGGGCTCCGAGGCGCACAACCTGCGCACCCGGGCGGAGTTGCGCGACGGCCGCTGGATCCTGAACGGCAGCAAGCAGTTCGTCACGAACGGCGCGCGCGCCGGCCTCGCGATCGTTTTTGCCATGACCGATCCGGACGAGGGCAAGCGCGGGCTGTCCGCGTTCCTCGTGCCGGCCGACACGCCGGGCTTCATCGTTGGCAAGCCCGAGAAGAAGATGGGCATCCGCGCGTCGGACACGTGCGCGATCACGCTCGAAAATTGCGCGATTCCGCAGGAGAATCTGCTCGGCAAGCGCGGCGAAGGGCTGAAGATCGCGCTGTCGAATCTCGAAGGCGGGCGCATCGGCATCGCCGCGCAGGCGATCGGCATCGCGCGCGCCGCGTTCGACCGCGCGCGCCGCTATGCGCGCGAGCGCGTCCAGTTCGGCAAGCCGATCGCCGAGCATCAGGCGATCGCCGAGAAGCTCGCGGACATGGCGACGCGGATCAACGCCGCGCGCCTCCTCACGCATCACGCGGCGCGGCTGCGCACGGCGGGCCTGCCGTGTTTGTCGGAGGCGTCGCAGGCGAAGCTGTTCGCATCCGAAATGGCCGAGGCGGTGTGCTCGGACGCAATCCAGATCCACGGCGGCTACGGTTTCCTCGTCGACTACGAGGTCGAGCGCCATTACCGCGATGCGCGGATCACGCAGATCTACGAGGGGACCAGCGAAGTGCAAAGAATGGTGATCGCGCGGCAGTTGTGAATGCTGCCGCGCGAATCACAGCGAAGATGCACTCGCGCAACATGGATAGCTTTGCATGGGATCAGAGTAAGCGCTAAAGCGCTAACTCTGATCGACAGCTTTGCATGGGATCAGAGTAAGCGCTAAAGCGCTAACTCTGATCGACAGCTTTGCATGGGATCGGAGCAAGCGCTGAAGCGCCAGCTCCGATCGACAGCTTTGCATGGGATCGGAGC
>NZ_LOWC01000116.1:0-116467 GCF_001522845.1 Burkholderia sp. BDU5
TCAGCTTCCGAGCCGCTGCGCCGTCGGCGGCGTAGCTTCATCTGCGCGACAAAACGAATTGTTCAGGGCCGACTAGCTTGGCCGGTCGGCGGGGGTAGTGACGCCTCAGCCTTCACCCAGTTGCGAAGCGTCTGTTCAGAAATGCCCAGCTCATGTGGGCCACCACGGTCACTTCCTGGTCACCCCCAGTCCCTGATCCACTTGCGTAGCAGGTTGGCGTTCACCGCGTGCTCCAGCGCTATCCTCGCGACCGATACGCCCGGTTGCATACATGC
Source organism: Burkholderia sp. BDU5 (assembly GCF_001522845.1). Taxonomy (NCBI): domain Bacteria; kingdom Pseudomonadati; phylum Pseudomonadota; class Betaproteobacteria; order Burkholderiales; family Burkholderiaceae; genus Burkholderia; species Burkholderia sp. BDU5. The sequence goes on from NZ_LOWC01000116.1 coordinate 276, forward strand.
CTGGACCAATTCAAGCTTGGCCTGCGGATCAAAACGCCGGCGCCGCCCGTCGCGTTCGAAGCCCGTCACCAGGCGTGACCTCAGATCGTCGCTGTGCTCTGTCATTGCGTCCACCTCCTCGTTCAAGTGGACACAATCGTCGCCCGTCCAGCCTCGCAGGAACAGGGCGTCGATCAATGATCGCTTACGACAGCTGTATCCATATCGATCACCATCCTGCAATGATCGGCCCCCAAAACCCCGCTCAGACTCCTTTGCCGTTGGATAAGGCCGGCACTTGGCGGCACTCTTCCAACACCGTATGATTCAGGTCTTCCGTTTCCCGGCGCGTTTCTTGCTGGGCGAGCGGAAGCGACGAAAGGCGGTACCAGACGTTCTCGTTCGGTTCAGTAGCGCGCATAGACAGCCCCGTTGCCGATGCGACGGCAACCGAAAAGCGGCGGCACAGGTCGGACGACATCGGCGCGCTCGAAGAAGGTGCAAATAATCTCAACGAAGCGCTTGACACGAATTCGATGTGCTCCCATAATCGTCAGTTCTCTACGGAGGGGTGCCCGAGTGGCTAAAGGGGGCAGACTGTAAATCTGTTGGCTTACGCCTACGTTGGTTCGAATCCAACCTCCTCCACCAAGACATAAGCACAGAGCGGTATAGGGAATCGTTGCTGATCCTTGCGGGTGTAGCTCAATGGTAGAGCAGAAGCCTTCCAAGCTTACGACGAGGGTTCGATTCCCTTCACCCGCTCCAGTTCAAGCAGTTGAAGCGTAAAGCGCCCATGTGGCTCAGTGGTAGAGCACTCCCTTGGTAAGGGAGAGGTCGGCAGTTCGATCCTGCCCATGGGCACCAGTGAAGTAGTCGGTGTCTGTTTGCGCGCGGCGCAACATGTGAAATTCCTTTCGGGAGTTGAAAATGGCCAAGGAAAAGTTTGAGCGGACCAAGCCGCACGTGAACGTTGGTACGATTGGTCACGTTGACCACGGCAAGACGACGCTGACGGCGGCGATCACGACGGTGCTGACGAAGAAGTTCGGCGGCGAAGCGAAGGCATACGACCAGATCGACGCGGCGCCGGAAGAAAAGGCGCGCGGCATCACGATCAACACGGCGCACGTGGAATACGAGACGGCGAACCGCCACTACGCGCACGTCGACTGCCCGGGCCACGCTGACTACGTGAAGAACATGATCACGGGCGCGGCGCAGATGGACGGCGCGATCCTGGTGTGCTCGGCGGCAGATGGTCCGATGCCGCAAACGCGTGAGCACATTCTGCTGGCGCGTCAGGTTGGCGTTCCGTACATCATCGTGTTCCTGAACAAGTGCGACATGGTGGACGACGCGGAACTGCTCGAGCTGGTCGAGATGGAAGTGCGCGAACTGCTGTCGAAGTACGACTTCCCGGGCGACGACACGCCGATCATCAAGGGTTCGGCGAAGCTGGCGCTGGAAGGCGACACGGGCGAGCTGGGCGAAGTGGCGATCATGAACCTGGCGGACGCGCTGGACACGTACATCCCGACGCCGGAGCGCGCGGTCGATGGTGCGTTCCTGATGCCGGTGGAAGACGTGTTCTCGATCTCGGGCCGCGGTACGGTGGTGACGGGTCGTGTCGAGCGCGGCGTGATCAAGGTTGGTGAGGAAATCGAAATCGTCGGTATCAAGCCGACGGTGAAGACGACCTGCACGGGCGTGGAAATGTTCCGCAAGCTGCTGGACCAGGGGCAGGCAGGCGACAACGTCGGTATCCTGCTGCGCGGCACGAAGCGTGAAGACGTGGAGCGCGGCCAGGTTCTGGCGAAGCCGGGTTCGATCACGCCGCACACGCACTTCACGGCTGAAGTGTACGTGCTGTCGAAGGACGAAGGTGGTCGTCACACGCCGTTCTTCAACAACTACCGCCCGCAGTTCTACTTCCGTACGACGGACGTGACGGGCTCGATCGAGCTGCCGAAGGACAAGGAAATGGTGATGCCGGGCGACAACGTGTCGATCACGGTGAAGCTGATTGCGCCGATCGCGATGGAAGAAGGTCTGCGCTTCGCGATCCGCGAAGGTGGCCGTACCGTCGGCGCCGGCGTCGTCGCCAAGATCATCGAGTAAGCCAGTTACTTGTTGATCGACAGTTTAGGGGGCGGTGTCAGCCGGTCCCAACATGGTCTAGGGGTATAGCTCAACTGGCAGAGCGTCGGTCTCCAAAACCGAAGGTTGGGGGTTCGATTCCCTCTGCCCCTGCCACATAAGCCACGTTCTTTTGCGTGGCGTTTGTTTTAGAGTGTTATGGCGAATCCTTCCGTCGAAACTGTAAATACCTCCGGCGATAAGCTGATGCTGGCCCTGGGTGTATTGTTGGTCTTGGCCGGATTCGCGGGCTTCTTCTTGCTGGATGGCAAGGAGTGGTATATCCGCGGCGCTGCTCTGGCAGTGGGAGTGATCGCCGGTGTGGGCGTTGCGTTGATATCGCTTCCGGGCAAGAGCTTCGTTGCTTTTGCGAAGGATTCGTATCGCGAAGTGCGTAAAGTCGTTTGGCCCACGCGCAAGGAAGCCACGCAAACCACGCTTGTCGTTTTCGGTTTTGTGCTGGTCATGGCTCTCCTTCTTTGGATAAGCGATAAATCCATCGAATGGGTGATTTTCTCGGTGATTCTGGGTTGGAAATGATATGAGCGATACTCCGGCATCCCCGAGCGGAAAACGTTGGTACGTCGTGCACGCCTACTCCGGTATGGAGAAGAGCGTGCAACGTGCGCTTCAAGAGCGCATCGAGCGTGCCGGCATGCAGGACAAGTTCGGCCAGATCTTGGTTCCGACCGAGGAAGTGGTTGAGGTCAAAGGCGGTCACAAGGCGGTGACCGAGCGTCGTTTCTTCCCCGGCTACGTGCTGGTGGAAATGGAAATGACGGACGAAACGTGGCACCTCGTGAAAAACACCGCGAAGGTCACCGGTTTCGTCGGTGGGGCGCGCAATCGCCCGAGTCCGATTTCCCCGCGGGAAGTCGAAAAGATCATGTCGCAGATGCAGGAAGGCGTGGAGAAGCCGCGCCCGAAGACCCTGTTCGAAGTCGGCGAGATGGTGCGCGTGAAGGAAGGTCCGTTCACGGACTTCAACGGCACGGTCGAAGAAGTGAACTACGAAAAATCGAGAGTTCGCGTGTCGGTCACCATTTTCGGTCGCGCAACGCCGGTTGAATTGGAGTTTGGCCAGGTCGAAAAGGTTTGAGCAAATTTCAGGTGGGCAGCTCTGGGAGCTGCCCACCTTCGCGCTTACGGCCCGCGCTAATGGTCGTTGAGGAGCGCAAGTAGTCGCAGGACGAACCCGCGTTATCACTCACCGGACGCTTTCATGCGTTCCAACGAGGTTTTCAAATGGCAAAGAAGATTATCGGCTTTATCAAGCTGCAGATCCCTGCAGGTAAAGCCAACCCGTCGCCGCCGGTCGGTCCGGCACTGGGCCAGCGCGGCCTGAACATCATGGAGTTCTGCAAGGCGTTCAACGCTCAGACTCAAGGCATGGAGCCGGGCCTGCCGGTGCCGGTCGTCATCACGGCATACGCGGACAAGAGCTTCACGTTCGTGATGAAGACCCCGCCCGCGACGGTCCTGATCAAAAAGGCGGCGAAGGTCGACAAGGGTTCGAGCAAGCCCCACACCGACAAGGTCGGCAAGATCACCCGCGCGCAAGCGGAAGAAATCGCCAAGACCAAGATGCCGGATCTTACGGCAGCTGATCTCGACGCGGCCGTTCGCACCATCGCTGGTAGCGCACGCTCGATGGGCATCACTGTGGAGGGCGTGTAAATGGCCAAGATCTCGAAGCGCCGTCAGGCATTTGCCGCTAAGGTCGACCGTCAGAAGTTGTACGCGATCGACGAGGCTTTGGCTCTCGTGAAGGAATGCGCGAGCGCGAAGTTCAACGAGTCGATCGACGTCGCGGTTCAGCTCGGCATTGATGCGAAGAAGTCGGACCAGGTCGTTCGTGGTTCGGTCGTGCTGCCGGCCGGTACCGGCAAGTCGGTCCGTGTCGCCGTGTTCGCGCAAGGCGAGAAAGCCGAGCAAGCGCGCGCTGCAGGCGCCGAAGTGGTCGGTATGGAAGATTTGGCTGAGCAGATCAAGGCCGGTCAAATGGACTTCGACATCGTGATTGCTTCGCCGGACACGATGCGTATCGTCGGTACGCTGGGTCAGATCCTCGGTCCGCGCGGCTTGATGCCGAACCCGAAGGTCGGTACGGTCACGCCGGACGTCGCGACCGCAGTGAAGAATGCGAAGGCAGGCCAGGTGCAATTCCGTGTCGACAAGGCGGGCATCATCCACGCAACGATCGGCCGTGCATCATTCGAGCCGACCGCGCTGCGCACGAACCTGTCGGCGCTGATCGAAGCGCTGCAGAAGGCGAAGCCGGCGACGAGCAAGGGCGTGTACCTGCGCAAGATCGCGCTGTCGAGCACGATGGGCATCGGCGTTCGCGTCGACCAGGGCTCGCTGGCCGCGCAGTAAGCGAAGTATTCGGGCCGCTTCCGCGAGAAGCGGCTCAAAAGGGCTTTGGGCGGTCGTTCGATGCAGCATCGTCGGACGGCCGGTTATCAAAGACCGTTGGTGGGAAAGCTGCAGCCGGGCGATCCCTTAATGCAAGCCAACGCAGATGGCGAACCCGAAAATGTTTTGCAGTGGTGAAGCGGAAGGTCGACGAGCGATCGACGATCTTCGGCGGAAATACTCCTAACGAGTCGGACGCCGTTGTTGAACGAGGTACGCGACGCGTCATGCGGAGCGTATCGATTCTGGAGGCTAACCGTGCCGCTTAATAGAGAAGACAAGCAAGCCGTCGTTGCTGAGGTCGCCGCGCAAGTTGCGAAGGCCCAGACCGTTGTGCTGGCTGAGTATCGTGGGATTACGGTTGGCGATCTGACCACGCTGCGCGCGAAAGCGCGCGAGCAACAGGTTTACCTGCGCGTGTTGAAGAACACGCTGGCGCGCCGCGCCGTCGAAGGTACGCCGTTTGCTCCGCTGGCGGAGCAGATGACTGGCCCCCTGATCTACGGCATCTCGGAAGATGCCATTGCTGCTGCGAAGATCGTCAACGACTTCAGCAAGAGCAATGACAAGTTGGTCATCAAGGCCGGTTCGTTCGATGGCAAGGTGATGGACAAGGCCGGCGTGCAAGCGCTGGCCAGCATCCCGAGCCGCGAAGAACTGCTCTCGAAGCTGCTGTTCGTCATGCAGGCGCCTGTTTCCGGCTTTGCGCGCGCTCTGGCTGCGCTGGCGGAGAAGAAGCAGGCCGAAGCTGCATAAGCGGACGCATCCGGGCACAACAGATCGCTGGCTGTATCCGAATTCAATTTAGGAGTATTTCAAATGGCAATCGCAAAAGAAGACATCCTGGCAGCAGTCGAAGGGATGACCGTTCTGGAACTGAACGAGCTGGTCAAGGCGTTCGAAGAGAAGTTTGGCGTGTCGGCTGCTGCTGTCGCAGTTGCTGGCCCGGCCGCCGGCGGCGCTGCTGCTGCTGCTGAAGAGAAGACCGAATTCACGGTCGTTCTGGCTGAAACCGGCGCCAACAAGGTTTCCGTCATCAAGGCCGTTCGCGAACTCACGGGCCTGGGCCTGAAGGAAGCGAAGGACCTCGTCGACGGCGCACCGAAGCCCGTCAAGGAAGGCGTGGACAAGGCCGCTGCTGACGATGCGAAGAAGAAGCTGGAAGAAGCTGGCGCGAAGGTCGAAATCAAGTAAGTTTCGACGCGCTGTGCGAAGGCTGGCGGTTTTTCACCGCCGGCCTTTTTGTGCTTTGTGGGAGCGGTGTTTTGACACTCTTTGAAGAGAGTCGGACGAGCACCCCTAGAAGCCAAAGAAAAACGCCCATCCACCATCGATCGGCGATTTTCTTTGTCTTCTGAAGCGACTGCAGAAGGCAAGTTTGGTCGGGCAGCGGGCAACACAGGCATCCGCTGCCGTCAGCCAGCGGTTGGTAGCGGCCAACCACCAAGCTTCTCGGCTCGTGCCGTCGGACGGCCATCGGGTCTCAGTCGGTGAACACTCGGGTTTGACACGTCAAGGTATCCCGCCTCGATAGCGCCCGTCGTGATTCGGAGATCGTATGCAATATTCCTTCACCGAGAAGAAGCGCATTCGCAAGAGTTTCGCGAAGCGTTCCATCGTTCACCAAGTGCCTTTCCTGCTGGCCACCCAGCTTGAATCATTCAGCACATTTCTGCAAGCCGATGTGCTCACAGCGCAACGCAAGTCCGAAGGGTTGCAGGCCGCCTTCACGTCGGTGTTTCCCATCGTCTCGCATAACGGCTTCGCTCGTCTCGAGTTCGTGAGCTATGCGTTATCGTCGCCGGCGTTCAACATCAAGGAATGCCAGCAGCGCGGCCTGACTTATTGCTCGGCGCTGCGCGCGAAGGTGCGCCTCGTGCTCCTCGACAAGGAGTCGCCGAGCAAGCCCGTCGTCAAGGAAGTCAAGGAACAGGAAGTGTACATGGGCGAAATTCCGCTCATGACGCCGACCGGCTCGTTCGTCATCAACGGCACCGAGCGCGTGATCGTGTCGCAGCTGCACCGTTCGCCCGGCGTGTTCTTCGAACACGACAAGGGCAAGACGCACAGCTCGGGCAAGCTGCTGTTCTCCGCGCGGATCATTCCGTACCGCGGCTCTTGGCTCGACTTCGAATTCGATCCGAAGGACGTGCTGTACTTCCGCGTCGACCGTCGTCGCAAGATGCCGGTCACGATCCTGCTGAAGGCGATCGGCCTCACGCCGGAACAGATCCTCGCGAACTTCTTCGTCTTCGACAACTTCACGCTGATGGACGAAGGCGCGCAGATGGAGTTCGTGCCCGAGCGCCTGCGCGGCGAAGTCGCGCGCTTCGACATCACCGATCGCGAAGGCAAGGTCATCGTCCAGAAGGACAAGCGGATCAACGCGAAGCACATTCGCGATCTCGAAGCCGCGAAGACCAAGTACATCTCGGTGCCCGAAGACTATCTGCTCGGCCGCGTGCTGGCGAAGAACGTCGTCGATGGCGACACGGGCGAAGTGATCGCGAACGCGAACGACGAGATCACGGAAGGCGTGCTCGAGAAGCTGCGCGAAGCGAAGATCAAGGAAATCCAGACGCTCTACACAAACGATCTGGACCAGGGTCCGTACATCTCGTCGACGCTGCGCGTCGACGAAACCGTCGACAAGACGGCCGCGCGCATCGCGATCTACCGGATGATGCGTCCGGGCGAGCCGCCGACGGAAGAAGCCGTCGAGGCGCTATTCAATCGTCTGTTCTACAGCGAAGACGCATACGACCTGTCGAAGGTCGGCCGCATGAAGTTCAACCGCCGCGTCGGCCGTGACGAAATCACTGGCCCGATGACGCTGCAGGACGACGACATCCTCGCGACGATCAAGATCCTCGTCGAACTGCGCAACGGCAAGGGCGAAGTCGACGACATCGACCACCTCGGCAACCGTCGCGTGCGCTGCGTCGGCGAACTGGCGGAGAACCAGTTCCGCGCGGGGCTCGTGCGCGTCGAGCGCGCGGTCAAGGAACGCCTCGGCCAGGCCGAAAGCGAAAACCTGATGCCGCACGACCTGATCAACTCGAAGCCGATCTCGTCGGCGATCCGCGAGTTCTTCGGTTCGTCGCAGCTGTCGCAGTTCATGGACCAGACCAACCCGCTGTCGGAAATCACGCACAAGCGCCGCGTTTCCGCACTGGGCCCGGGCGGTCTGACGCGCGAGCGCGCGGGCTTCGAAGTCCGCGACGTGCACCCGACCCACTATGGCCGCGTGTGCCCGATCGAAACGCCGGAAGGTCCGAACATCGGCCTCATCAACTCGCTCGCCCTGTACGCGCACCTGAACGAGTATGGCTTCCTCGAGACGCCGTACCGCAAGGTCGCCGACAGCAAGGTGACCGATCAGATCGACTATCTGTCGGCGATCGAAGAAGGCCGCTACATGATCGCGCAGGCGAACGCGGCGATCGACGACAACGGTCAGCTGGTCGACGAACTGGTGTCGTCGCGCGAAGCCGGCGAAACGATGATGGTCACGCCGGATCGCATCCAGTATATGGACGTGGCGCCGTCGCAGATCGTGTCGGTTGCGGCTTCGCTGATTCCGTTCCTCGAGCACGATGACGCGAACCGCGCACTGATGGGCTCGAACATGCAGCGTCAGGCCGTGCCGTGTCTGCGTCCCGAGAAGCCCGTCGTCGGTACCGGCATCGAGCGCACTGTGGCGGTCGACTCGGGTACGACGGTGCAGGCGCTGCGCGGCGGCGTCGTCGATTATGTGGACGCGGGCCGTATCGTGATTCGCGTGAACGACGACGAAGCGGTTGCGGGTGAAGTCGGCGTCGACATCTACAACCTGATCAAGTACACGCGTTCGAACCAGAACACGAACATCAATCAGCGTCCGATCGTGAAGATGGGCGACAAGGTTGCGCGCGGCGACGTGCTGGCCGACGGCGCATCGACGGATCTGGGCGAGCTCGCGCTCGGCCAGAACATGCTGATCGCGTTCATGCCGTGGAACGGCTACAACTTCGAGGATTCGATCCTGATCTCGGAGAAGGTCGTGGCCGACGATCGCTACACGTCGATCCACATCGAAGAGCTGAACGTCGTTGCACGCGACACGAAGCTCGGGCCGGAAGAAATCACGCGCGACATCTCGAACCTGGCGGAAGTCCAGCTCGGCCGTCTCGACGAATCGGGCATCGTCTACATCGGTGCGGAAGTCGAAGCGGGCGACGTGCTGGTCGGCAAGGTGACGCCGAAGGGCGAAACCCAGCTCACGCCGGAAGAGAAGCTGTTGCGCGCGATCTTCGGCGAGAAGGCGTCGGACGTGAAGGACACGTCGCTGCGCGTGCCGTCGGGCATGAGCGGCACCGTGATCGACGTCCAGGTCTTCACGCGTGAAGGCATCCAGCGCGACAAGCGTGCGCAGCAGATCATCGACGATGAACTGAAGCGCTATCGTCTCGACCTGAACGATCAGTTGCGCATCGTGGAAGGCGACGCGTTCCAGCGTCTCGCGCGCATGCTCGTCGGCAAGGTCGCGAACGGCGGTCCGAAGAAGCTCGCGAAGGGCACGAAGATCGACCAGGCTTACCTGGAAGATCTCGACCACTACCATTGGTTCGACATCCGCCTCGCGGACGACGAAGCGGCCGCGCAGCTCGAAGCGATCAAGAACTCGATCGAAGAGAAGCGTCACCAGTTCGACCTCGCGTTCGAAGAGAAGCGCAAGAAGCTCACGCAAGGCGACGAACTGCCGCCGGGCGTGCTGAAGATGGTCAAGGTGTATCTCGCGGTGAAGCGCCGTCTGCAGCCCGGCGACAAGATGGCAGGCCGTCACGGTAACAAGGGTGTCGTGTCGAAGATCGTTCCGATCGAAGACATGCCGTACATGGCCGACGGTCGTCCGGCAGATGTCGTGCTGAACCCGCTCGGCGTGCCGTCGCGGATGAACGTGGGTCAGGTTCTGGAAGTGCACCTCGGCTGGGCCGCGAAAGGCCTCGGCTGGCGTATCGGCGAAATGCTGGCGCGTCAGACGAAGATCGAGGAACTGCGCGTGTTCCTGACGAAGATCTACAACGAGTCGGGCCGCGCGGAAGATCTGGAAAGCTTCAGCGACGACGAGATCCTCGAACTGGCGAAGAACCTGCGCGAAGGCGTGCCGTTCGCGACACCGGTGTTCGACGGTGCGACCGAAGAAGAAATGTCGAAGATGCTCGACCTGGCATTCCCGGACGACATCGCCGAACAGCTCGGTATGAACCCGTCGAAGAACCAGGTTCGTCTGTACGACGGTCGCACGGGCGAGATGTTTGAGCGTCGCGTGACGCTCGGTTACATGCACTACCTGAAGCTGCACCACTTGGTCGACGACAAGATGCACGCGCGTTCGACGGGCCCGTACTCGCTCGTCACGCAGCAGCCGCTGGGCGGCAAGGCGCAATTCGGCGGCCAGCGTTTCGGTGAAATGGAAGTGTGGGCGCTCGAAGCGTATGGCGCATCGTACGTGCTGCAGGAAATGCTGACGGTGAAGTCGGACGACGTGACCGGCCGGACCAAGGTTTATGAGAACCTGGTCAAGGGCGATCACGTGATCGATGCAGGCATGCCGGAATCCTTCAACGTGCTCGTGAAGGAAATCCGCTCGCTCGGTATCGACATCGATCTCGACCGCAATTAATCGGACTACGGAGAGAAGGCAATGAAAGCTCTGCTCGATCTATTCAAGCAAGTCCAACAGGAAGAAGTTTTCGACGCGATCAAGATCGGTCTGGCTTCGCCGGACAAGATCCGTTCGTGGTCGTTCGGCGAAGTGAAGAAGCCCGAAACGATCAACTACCGTACGTTCAAGCCGGAGCGCGATGGTCTGTTCTGCGCGAAGATCTTCGGCCCGATCAAGGACTACGAGTGCTTGTGCGGCAAGTACAAGCGCCTGAAGCACCGCGGCGTGATCTGCGAGAAGTGCGGCGTCGAAGTAACGCTCGCGAAGGTGCGTCGTGAACGGATGGGCCACATCGAGCTGGCCTCGCCGGTCGCGCACATCTGGTTCCTGAAGTCGCTGCCGTCGCGCCTGGGCATGGTGCTCGACATGACGCTGCGCGACATCGAGCGTGTGCTGTACTTCGAAGCATACGTGGTGATCGATCCGGGCATGACGCCGCTGAAGGCGCGTCAGATCATGACCGAAGAGGATTACTACAACAAGGTCGAGGAATACGGTGACGAATTCCGCGCCGAGATGGGCGCGGAAGGCGTACGTGAACTGTTGCGCGCGATCAACATCGACGAGCAGGTCGAGACGCTGCGCACCGAGCTGAAGAACACCGGCTCGGAAGCGAAGATCAAGAAGTACGCGAAGCGCCTGAAGGTCCTCGAGGCGTTCCAGCGCTCGGGCATCAAGCCCGAGTGGATGATCCTCGAAGTGCTGCCGGTGCTGCCGCCGGAACTGCGTCCGCTCGTGCCGCTGGACGGCGGCCGTTTCGCGACGTCGGACCTGAACGACCTGTATCGCCGCGTGATCAACCGTAACAACCGGTTGAAGCGTCTGCTCGAGCTGAAGGCGCCGGAAATCATCGTCCGCAACGAAAAGCGGATGCTGCAGGAAGCCGTCGACTCGCTGCTCGACAACGGCCGCCGCGGCAAGGCGATGACGGGCGCGAACAAGCGTCCGCTGAAGTCGCTCGCGGACATGATCAAGGGCAAGGGCGGCCGCTTCCGTCAGAACCTGCTGGGCAAGCGCGTCGACTACTCGGGCCGTTCGGTCATCGTGGTCGGCCCGACGCTGAAGCTGCACCAGTGCGGTCTGCCGAAGCTGATGGCGCTCGAGCTGTTCAAGCCGTTCATCTTCAACAAGCTGGAAGTGATGGGCGTCGCGACGACCATCAAGGCCGCGAAGAAGGAAGTCGAGAACCAGACGGCAGTCGTGTGGGACATCCTCGAAGAGGTGATCCGCGAGCACCCGGTGATGCTGAACCGCGCGCCGACGCTGCACCGTCTCGGCATCCAGGCGTTCGAGCCTGTGCTGATCGAAGGCAAGGCGATCCAGCTGCACCCGCTCGTCTGCGCGGCGTTCAACGCCGACTTCGACGGTGACCAGATGGCCGTTCACGTGCCGCTGTCGCTCGAAGCGCAGATGGAAGCGCGCACGCTGATGCTCGCGTCGAACAACGTGCTGTTCCCGGCGAACGGCGATCCGTCGATCGTGCCGTCGCAGGATATCGTGCTGGGTCTGTACTACGCGACCCGCGAAGCGATCAATGCGAAGGGCGAAGGCCTGACGTTCACCGGCGTGTCGGAAGTGCTCCGCGCGTACGAGAACAAGGAAGTCGAGCTCGCATCGCGCGTGAACGTGCGGATCACCGAAATGGTCCGCAACGAGGACACGTCGGAAGGCGCGCCGCAGTTCGTGCCGAAGATCTCACTGTACGCGACGACCGTCGGCCGCGCGATCCTGTCGGAAATCCTGCCGGCCGGCCTGCCGTTCTCGGTGCTGAACAAGCCGCTGAAGAAGAAGGAAATCTCGCGCCTCATCAACACCGCGTTCCGCAAGTGCGGTCTGCGCGCGACGGTGGTGTTTGCCGACCAGCTGATGCAGTCGGGCTTCCGTCTCGCGACGCGCGCCGGCATCTCGATTTGCGTCGACGACATGCTCGTGCCGCCGCAGAAGGAAACGATCGTCGGCGACGCCGCGAAGAAGGTGAAGGAGTACGACCGCCAGTACATGTCGGGTCTCGTCACCGCGCAGGAACGCTACAACAACGTGGTCGACATCTGGTCGGCGACGTCGGAAGCGGTCGGCAAGGCGATGATGGAGCAGCTGTCGACGGAGCCGGTGACGGACCGCGACGGCAACGAAACGCGTCAGGAATCGTTCAACTCGATCTACATGATGGCCGACTCGGGCGCCCGGGGTTCGGCGGTGCAGATTCGTCAGCTGGCCGGTATGCGCGGCCTGATGGCGAAGCCGGACGGCTCGATTATCGAGACGCCGATTACCGCGAACTTCCGTGAAGGCCTGAACGTGTTGCAGTACTTCATCTCGACCCACGGTGCACGTAAGGGTCTGGCTGATACGGCGCTGAAGACGGCGAACTCGGGTTACCTGACCCGTCGTCTCGTCGACGTGACGCAGGATCTCGTCGTCGTCGAGGACGATTGCGGTACGTCCAACGGCGTCGCGATGAAGGCGCTCGTCGAAGGCGGTGAAGTCGTCGAAGCGCTGCGCGACCGTATCCTCGGCCGCGTCGCGGTGGCGGACGTCGTGAATCCGGAAACGCAGGAAACCCTGTACGAATCCGGCACGCTGCTCGACGAAACGGCGGTCGAAGAGATCGAGCGCCTCGGCATCGACGAAGTGCGCGTGCGCACGGCGCTGACCTGCGAAACGCGCTACGGTCTGTGCGCGTCGTGCTACGGCCGCGACCTCGGCCGCGGCTCGCTCGTGAACGTCGGCGAAGCGGTCGGCGTGATCGCGGCGCAGTCGATCGGTGAGCCGGGCACGCAGCTGACGATGCGTACGTTCCACATCGGCGGTGCGGCATCGCGTGCGGCAGTGGCTTCGTCGGTCGAAGCGAAGAGCAACGGTACCGTGCGCTTCACGGCGACGATGCGTTACGTCACGAACGCGAAGGGCGAGCAGATCGTCATCTCGCGTTCGGGCGAGGCGATGATCACGGACGATATCGGCCGCGAGCGCGAACGCCACAAGGTGCCGTACGGCGCGACGCTGCTGCAGCTCGACGGCGCGCAGATCAAGGCGGGTACGCAGTTGGCCACGTGGGATCCGCTGACGCGTCCGATCATCACCGAGTACGGCGGTACGGTGAAATTCGAGAACGTCGAGGAAGGCGTGACGGTCGCGAAGCAGATCGACGACGTGACCGGCCTGTCGACCCTCGTCGTGATCGACGTGAAGCGCCGCGGTTCGCAAGCTTCGAAGAGCGTGCGTCCGCAGGTGAAGCTGCTCGACGCGAACGGCGAAGAAGTGAAGATCCCGGGCACGGAGCACGCGGTGCAGATCGGCTTCCAGGTCGGCGCGCTGATCACCGTGAAGGACGGTCAGCAGGTGCAGGTGGGTGAGGTGCTCGCGCGTATCCCGACCGAAGCGCAGAAGACGCGTGACATTACCGGCGGTCTGCCGCGAGTCGCCGAGCTGTTTGAAGCGCGTTCGCCGAAGGATGCGGGCATTCTCGCGGAAGTCACCGGTACGACGTCGTTCGGCAAGGACACGAAGGGCAAGCAGCGTCTCGTCATCACGGATCTCGAGGGCAACCAGCACGAGTTCCTGATTGCGAAGGAAAAGCAGGTGCTGGTCCACGATGCTCAGGTCGTCAACAAGGGCGAAATGATCGTGGACGGCCCGGCCGATCCGCACGACATCCTGCGTCTGCAGGGTATCGAGGCGCTGTCGCGCTACATCGTCGATGAAGTGCAGGACGTGTACCGTCTGCAGGGCGTGAAGATCAACGACAAGCACATCGAAGTGATCGTACGTCAGATGTTGCGCCGCGTGCAGATCGTCGACAACGGCGATACGCGTTTCATCCCTGGCGAGCAGGTCGAGCGTTCGGACATGCTGGACGAGAACGATCGCATGATCGCCGAGGACAAGCGTCCGGCGACGTACGACAACATCCTGCTGGGTATCACGAAGGCGTCGTTGTCGACCGACTCGTTCATCTCCGCGGCATCGTTCCAGGAAACGACCCGCGTGCTGACCGAAGCCGCGATCATGGGCAAGCGCGACGATCTGCGTGGCCTGAAGGAAAACGTGATCGTCGGTCGTCTGATTCCGGCGGGTACGGGCCTCGCGTTCCACAAGGCGCGCAAGGCGAAGGAACTGTCGGATCGCGAGCGTTTCGACCAGATCGCAGCGGAAGAGGCGTTCGAGTTCGGCACGCCGGCAGCGCCTGCCGAAGAGCCGCAGCATCCGGCGGAGTAAGTGAAGCGGCGCGAGCCGCTTTGCCAGTCTGCTGATGAAGCCGCCCGGTTTCGACCGGGCGGTTTTTTTTTGCGAACCGTTCGGCGGCGAGTCCGCCGAACGGACAACGTGCGAACGCCGTTCCCCTTTCATTGCGGGGACGTTGGTAAAATTCCGCCCACCGGCTCTTTTCGCTGTCCTCCATTCGATCCATGTCCCGCGCGCTCGAAATTCTCAACGAAGTCTTTGGCTATCCCGCCTTCCGAGGTCAACAGGGCGAGATCGTCGAGCACGTCGCGGCGGGCGGCGACTGTCTCGTGCTGATGCCGACGGGCGGGGGCAAGTCGCTCTGTTATCAAATTCCGGCGCTCGTGCGCAGCGAGGCGGGTCGCGGCGCCGGCATCGTCGTGTCGCCGCTGATCGCGCTGATGCAGGACCAGGTCGCCGCGCTTTCCGAAGTCGGCGTGCGCGCCGCGTATCTGAATTCGACGCTCTCCGGCGCCGAGGCGGCCGCGACCGAGCGCGCGCTGCGCGACGGCGACATCGATCTGCTCTACGTCGCGCCCGAGCGGCTCATGACGCCGCGCTTCCTCGATCTGATCGAGCGCGCCCGCATCGGCCTCTTCGCAATCGACGAGGCGCACTGCGTGTCGCAGTGGGGGCACGACTTCCGGCCCGAATACATCCAGCTGTCGGTGCTGCACGAGCGCTTCCCGGACGTCCCGCGGATCGCGCTGACGGCGACCGCCGACGCGATCACACGCGACGAGATCGTCCAGCGGCTCGCGCTCGACGACGCGCGGATTTTCGTATCGAGCTTCGATCGGCCGAACATTCGCTACCGGATCGTCGAGAAGGACAACGCGCGCGCGCAGCTGCTCGACTTTATCCGGGCAGAGCACACGAATGCGGACGGCACGACCGACGCGGGCGTCGTCTACTGCCTGTCGCGCCGCAAGGTCGAGGAGACGGCCGAGTGGCTGAAGGCGCAAGGGGTTCGCGCGCTGCCGTATCACGCGGGGATGGAATTCGAAATCCGCCAGAGGCACCAGGAAATGTTCCAGCGCGAAGAAGGCGTCGTCATGTGCGCGACGATCGCGTTCGGGATGGGCATCGACAAGCCGGACGTGCGCTTCGTCGCGCACCTCGATTTGCCGAAGAGCGTCGAAGGCTACTATCAGGAGACGGGCCGAGCGGGTCGCGACGGCATGCCCGCCAACGCGTGGATGGCGTACGGGCTCGGCGACGTGGTCCAGCAGCGCAAGATGATCGACGAGTCGGACGCCGACGACACGCACAAGCGCGTCCAGACGTCGAAGCTCGATGCGTTGCTCGGGCTGTGCGAGACGGCGTCGTGCCGCCGCGTCCGGCTGCTCGCGTATTTCGGCGAGACGAGCGCGCCGTGCGGCAACTGCGACACCTGTCTGGAGCCGCCGGCGACGTGGGACGCGACGCGCGAGGCGCGGATGGCGCTGTCGTGCGTGTTTCGGGCGCAGCGCGCGAGCGGCTTCAATTTCGGCGCGAGCCACCTGATCGAAGTGCTGCGCGGCGCGCGCAACGAGAAGGTGCTGCAGCGCGGCCACGAGAATCTCAGCACGTTCGGCATCGGCGCGGAGCTGTCCGAGCCCGAATGGCGCGCGATCTTCCGGCAGCTCGTCGCGTTCGGCTACCTCGCCGTCGATCACGGCGGCTTTGGCGCGCTCGTGCTGACCGAGGCGAGCAAGCCGGTGCTGAAGGGCGAGGAGAAGGTCACGCTGCGTCGCTACGTGAAGCCGGCGCGCACCCGCCAGTCGTCGGGCCGCAGCGGCGCACGCGTCGATCCGACGGCCGGCATGAATCCGCGCGAGCGCGCGTGCTGGGAGCGGTTGCGCGCGTGGCGGGCGGAAACCGCGAAGAGCGACGGCGTGCCCGCGTACGTGATCTTCCACGACGCGACGCTCGCGGAGATCGCCCGCAACGCGCCGGAGTCGATCGACGATCTGCGCCATATTCCGGGGATCGGCGCGCGCAAGCTCGACCGCTTCGGCGATGAGATCCTCGAGGTCGTCGAAGCGGCCTGACGCGCGTCGCCGGCGCCCGCATCTGGCACCAAAAATCACGCAAGCTGTTGACTCACTTGGGATTTTCGGAATATCATGCCGGGTTCCGGTTCTCGGTGGGTTGATTCCTGGGCGCTAGCCCTGGGTCGCATACGCGTTCCGGAGTGTCACGCACGTCGGATTTCGCTTTGCCCGAGGCCGACGTGTCGTTTTTGGTCAATTTCAGGAATAAACAATGCCAACCATCAATCAACTGGTTCGCAAAGGCCGCACGTCGGAAACGACGAAGAGCAAGAGCCCGGCCTTGCAGGACTGCCCCCAGCGTCGCGGCGTGTGCACCCGTGTGTACACGACGACGCCGAAGAAGCCGAACTCGGCACTCCGTAAGGTCGCCAAGGTTCGTCTGACGAACGGCTTCGAAGTGATTTCGTACATCGGCGGTGAAGGCCACAACCTGCAGGAACACTCGGTTGTGCTGATCCGCGGCGGCCGTGTGAAGGACTTGCCGGGTGTGCGTTACCACATGGTTCGCGGCTCGCTGGATACGCAGGGCGTCAAGGACCGTAAGCAAGCTCGCTCGAAGTACGGCGCGAAGCGTGCGAAGGCTGCGAAGTAAGCTGCCTCTGAATGGAGATCGCCTCCGGGCGGTTAAGGCGGTGGTGCCGGATTGCCGGTGCTGTCGAGTAAGTGGTCACCCGGCCAAGCTGGTTAGTCGAGCAGATGAGATCGGGTTAGTTGGTGACCGCGGGGCTTTCGAGCTCCAACTGAACAGGTAAAGGAAGAAACATGCCGCGTCGTCGCGAAGTCCCCAAGCGGGAAGTGTTGCCGGATCCGAAGTACGGCAACGTAGATGTAGCCAAGTTCATGAACATGCTGATGTTGTCCGGCAAGAAGTCGGTCGCTGAACGCATCGTTTATGGCGCATTCGAACAAATCCAGACCAAGGGTGGCAAGGACCCGCTGGAAGTGTTCACGGTTGCGCTCAACAACGTGAAGCCGGTCGTCGAAGTGAAGAGCCGTCGCGTTGGTGGTGCCAACTATCAGGTTCCGGTCGAAGTGCGCCCGTCGCGTCGTATGGCATTGGCGATGCGCTGGTTGCGCGAGGCTGCGAAGAAGCGTAGCGAGAAGTCGATGGCGCTGCGTCTGGCCGGTGAGCTCTCCGAAGCGGCTGAAGGCCGCGGCGGCGCGATGAAGAAGCGCGACGAAGTTCACCGGATGGCGGAAGCCAACCGGGCGTTCTCGCACTTCCGTTTCTAAGCGCCAGGCTGGGCTGTTAGCGGAAAAATTCCGGGCGGGTGCGCTTTTCGAGCGCCTCGCCCGTTTGTGTTGAGGTGTGCTGCGACAAGGGTCGCATCGCGCCAACCAATAGAGGATCAAAGTGGCTCGTAAGACTCCTATCGAGCGCTACCGCAACATCGGTATTAGCGCTCACATCGACGCCGGCAAAACGACGACGACCGAGCGCATTCTGTTTTACACCGGTGTGAACCACAAGATCGGTGAAGTTCACGACGGCGCTGCAACGATGGACTGGATGGAGCAGGAACAGGAGCGTGGCATCACGATCACGTCCGCTGCGACCACCGCCTTCTGGAAGGGCATGGGCGGCAACTATCCGGAACACCGCATCAACATCATCGACACCCCGGGGCACGTCGACTTCACGATCGAAGTGGAGCGCTCGATGCGCGTCCTCGACGGTGCGTGCATGGTCTACTGCGCAGTGGGCGGCGTGCAGCCGCAGTCGGAAACGGTGTGGCGCCAGGCGAACAAGTACAAGGTGCCGCGTCTTGCGTTCGTCAACAAGATGGACCGTACCGGCGCGAACTTCTTCAAGGTCTACGACCAACTGAAGACGCGTCTGAAGGCGAACCCGGTGCCGGTGGTGGTGCCGATCGGCGCGGAAGAAACCTTCAAGGGCGTCGTCGACCTCATCAAGATGAAGGCGATCATTTGGGACGAGGCGTCCCAAGGCACGAAGTTCGACTACGTCGACATCCCGGCTGAACTCGCCGATACGTGCAACGAGTGGCGCGAGAAGATGGTTGAAGCAGCGGCCGAATCGAGCGAAGACTTGATGAACAAGTATCTCGAGGCGGGCGAGCTGGCCGAGGCGGAAATCGTCAAGGGCCTGCGAGATCGCACGATCGCTTGCGAAATCCAGCCGATGCTGTGCGGTACCGCGTTCAAGAACAAGGGCGTGCAGCGTATGCTCGACGCCGTGATCGACTTCCTGCCGTCGCCGGTCGATATTCCGCCGGTTACGGGCGAACTCGAAAATGGCGAGAAGACGGAACGCCGCGCTGCCGACGACGAGAAATTCTCGGCGCTCGCGTTCAAGATCATGACCGACCCGTTCGTCGGGCAACTGATCTTCTTCCGCGTGTATTCGGGTGTGGTGAATTCGGGCGATACGCTGCTCAACGCGACCAAGGACAAGAAGGAACGTCTCGGCCGTATTCTGCAGATGCACGCGAACCAGCGCGAAGAAATCAAGGAAGTGCGCGCCGGCGACATCGCCGCGGCGGTCGGCCTGAAGGAAGCGACGACGGGCGACACGCTGTGCGATCCGGCACATCCGATCGTGCTCGAACGCATGATTTTCCCGGAGCCGGTGATTTCGCAGGCAGTCGAGCCGAAGACGAAGGCTGACCAGGAAAAGATGGGCCTGGCGCTCAACCGTCTCGCTCAGGAAGATCCATCGTTCCGCGTGCAGACCGACGAAGAATCCGGTCAAACGATCATTTCGGGCATGGGCGAGCTCCACCTCGAAATCCTGGTTGACCGGATGAAGCGTGAGTTCGGCGTGGAAGCGACGGTCGGCAAGCCACAGGTGGCATATCGCGAAACCATTCGCAAGTCGGCCGCGGATGTGGAAGGCAAGTTCGTCAAGCAGTCGGGCGGCCGTGGTCAGTATGGCCATGCGGTGATTACGCTTGAGCGCAGCGAGCAAGGCAAGGGTTATGAATTCGTTGATGCGATCAAGGGCGGTGTGATTCCTCGCGAATTCATTCCTTCGGTCGACAAGGGTATTCAGGAAACCCTGAAGAGCGGTGTGATGGCAGGCTTCCCGGTGGTGGACGTCAAGGTCACGCTGACTTTCGGCTCGTACCACGACGTCGACTCGAACGAAAATGCGTTCCGCATGGCTGGTTCGATGGCGTTCAAGGAAGCAATGCGCCGCGCCGATCCGGTTCTGCTCGAGCCGATGATGGCTGTGGAAGTCGAGACGCCTGAAGATTTCATGGGCAACGTGATGGGCGATCTGTCGGGTCGTCGCGGCATCATTCAGGGCATGGATGACATGGTCGGCGGCGGCAAGATCGTTCGCGCCGAAGTGCCGCTGTCGGAAATGTTCGGCTACTCGACGTCGCTGCGTTCGCTGACGCAAGGTCGTGCAACGTACACGATGGAGTTCAAGCACTACGCTGAAGCTCCGAAGAACGTTGCTGATGCGATCATCAGCGCCAAGTCGAAGTAACTCGACAATACAACTGATTATTTTTGAAAGAAGAGAGTCATGGCAAAAGGCAAATTCGAGCGGACCAAGCCGCACGTGAACGTTGGTACGATTGGTCACGTTGACCACGGCAAGACGACGCTGACGGCGGCGATCACGACGGTGCTGACGAAGAAGTTCGGCGGCGAAGCGAAGGCATACGACCAGATCGACGCGGCGCCGGAAGAAAAGGCGCGCGGCATCACGATCAACACGGCGCACGTGGAATACGAGACGGCGAACCGCCACTACGCGCACGTCGACTGCCCGGGCCACGCTGACTACGTGAAGAACATGATCACGGGCGCGGCGCAGATGGACGGCGCGATCCTGGTGTGCTCGGCGGCAGACGGCCCGATGCCGCAAACGCGTGAGCACATTCTGCTGGCGCGTCAGGTTGGCGTTCCGTACATCATCGTGTTCCTGAACAAGTGCGACATGGTGGACGACGCGGAACTGCTCGAGCTGGTCGAGATGGAAGTGCGCGAACTGCTGTCGAAGTACGACTTCCCGGGCGACGACACGCCGATCATCAAGGGTTCGGCGAAGCTGGCGCTGGAAGGCGACGCGGGCGAGCTGGGCGAAGTGGCGATCATGAACCTGGCGGACGCGCTGGACACGTACATCCCGACGCCGGAGCGCGCGGTCGATGGTGCGTTCCTGATGCCGGTGGAAGACGTGTTCTCGATCTCGGGCCGCGGTACGGTGGTGACGGGTCGTGTCGAGCGCGGCGTGATCAAGGTTGGTGAGGAAATCGAAATCGTCGGTATCAAGCCGACGGTGAAGACGACCTGCACGGGCGTGGAAATGTTCCGCAAGCTGCTGGACCAGGGTCAGGCAGGCGACAACGTCGGTATCCTGCTGCGCGGCACGAAGCGTGAAGACGTGGAGCGCGGCCAGGTTCTGGCGAAGCCGGGTTCGATCACGCCGCACACGCACTTCACGGCTGAAGTGTACGTGCTGTCGAAGGACGAAGGTGGTCGTCACACGCCGTTCTTCAACAACTACCGCCCGCAGTTCTACTTCCGTACGACGGACGTGACGGGCTCGATCGAGCTGCCGAAGGACAAGGAAATGGTGATGCCGGGCGACAACGTGTCGATCACGGTGAAGCTGATTGCGCCGATCGCGATGGAAGAAGGTCTGCGCTTCGCGATCCGCGAAGGTGGCCGTACCGTCGGCGCCGGCGTCGTCGCCAAGATCATCGAGTAATATCGACGATCCGCAGTTTGTAGTAATATTCAGCGCCCGGGGCCGGGCGCCCGCTCTCCGCGGATGCCCGGTCCTACGTTCTTTTTGTGATCCGGCGGTGCAATATCGCCTCGCTCTTTTGAAGGAATCGCCATGCAGCAGCAAAAAATCCGCATTCGCCTGAAGGCTTTCGACTATCGTCTGATTGATCAGTCGGCTGCCGAGATCGTCGACACGGCAAAGCGGACCGGCGCGATCGTCCGTGGCCCCGTGCCGCTGCCGACGCGTATCCAGCGCTTCGATATCCTCCGTTCGCCGCACGTCAACAAGACGTCGCGCGACCAGCTTGAAATCCGCACCCACCAGCGCCTGATGGACATCGTCGACCCGACCGACAAGACGGTCGACGCGCTGATGAAGCTCGACCTGCCGGCTGGCGTCGACGTGGAAATCAAGCTGCAATAAGGCTTCCAGCGCCGCCCGGCTTGCCGGGTCGCGCTAAGTCATTGATTGCTTGCGGAAAACGAGGGGCCTCGCTATAATGCAAGGCTTTTCGCGTATTTGCGTAAAAAGCTGGCGACCTGGGGCCTCCCTGGGTCACGGCGTTTTGTAAATTAGCCCCGACCAATCGCAGTCGGGAATGGAGAAAACGATGAGCCTTGGACTCGTAGGTCGCAAGGTTGGCATGACCCGTATCTTCACGGCTGAAGGGGATTCGATTCCCGTCACCGTGCTCGACGTGTCGGACAACCGCGTGACGCAGATCAAGACTGTTGAAACCGACGGCTACACGGCCGTGCAGGTTGCATTCGGCTCCCGCCGCGCATCGCGCGTGACGAAGCCGCTGGCAGGTCATCTCGCCAAAGCCGGTGTCGAAGCCGGTGAAATCCTCAAGGAATTCCGCATCGATGCGGCCAAGGCAGCCGAGCTGTCGAATGGTTCCATCGTCGGTCCGGATCTGTTCGAAGTGGGTCAGAAGGTCGACGTGCAAGGCGTGTCGATCGGTAAGGGCTACGCCGGCACGATCAAGCGTTACAACTTCGGTTCCGGCCGTGCGTCGCACGGTAACTCGCGCTCGCACAATGTGCCGGGCTCGATCGGCATGGCGCAGGATCCGGGTCGTGTGTTCCCGGGCAAGCGCATGACGGGTCACATGGGTGACGAGACGGTGACGGTTCAGAACCTCGAAATCGCTCGCATCGACGCCGACCGCAAGCTGCTGCTCGTCAAGGGTGCAGTTCCGGGTGCGAAGGGCGGCAAGGTTTTCGTGACGCCGGCCGTGAAGACGCGTGCCGTGAAGGGGGCGAAATAATGGAACTCAAGCTCCTGAATTCGAATGGTCAGGAAGGTGCGGTGGTCAACGCGTCGGACGTCGTGTTCGGCCGTGACTACAACGAGGCGCTGATCCACCAGGTCGTCGTTGCTTACCAGGCGAATGCTCGCCAGGGCAACCGCGCCCAGAAGGATCGCGAGCAAGTCAAGCACACGACCAAGAAGCCGTGGCGCCAGAAGGGTACGGGCCGTGCTCGTGCCGGTATGTCGTCGAGCCCGCTGTGGCGTGGCGGCGGCCGGATCTTCCCGAACTCGCCCGACGAAAACTTCTCGCACAAGGTCAACAAGAAGATGCATCGCGCAGGTCTCTGCTCGATCTTCTCGCAGCTGGCTCGCGAAGGCCGTCTGTCGGTCGTCGAGGACATCGTTCTCGAGGCGCCGAAGACCAAGCTGCTGGCCGACAAGTTCAAGGCCATGGGTCTCGAATCCGTGCTGGTCATCACCGACACGGTCGACGAAAACCTGTACCTCGCGTCGCGCAACCTGCCGCACGTGGCAGTTGTCGAGCCGCGCTACGCTGACCCGCTGTCGCTGATCTACTTCAAGAAAGTGCTGGTCACGAAGGCTGCGGTCGCCCAGATCGAGGAGTTGCTGTCATGAGCGAGATTCGCAAGAACGATCATCGTTTGATGCAGGTCCTGCTCGCACCGGTGATCTCCGAAAAGGCCACGCTGGTTGCCGACAAGAACGAGCAAGTCGTGTTCGAAGTCGCACCGGATGCCACGAAGCAGGAAGTGAAGGCGGCTGTCGAGCTGCTGTTCAAGGTTGAAGTTGATTCGGTCAACGTGCTGGTTCAGAAGGGCAAGCACAAGCGCTTCGGCCGCTCGATGGGCCGTCGCAAGGACGTGAAGAAGGCATACGTGTGCCTGAAGCCCGGCCAGGAAATCAACTTTGAAGCGGAGGCCAAGTAATCATGGCAATCGTGAAAGTTAAGCCGACTTCGCCGGGTCGCCGCGCGATGGTCAAGGTGGTCAACAAGGATCTGCACAAGGGCAAGCCGCACGCAGCGCTGCTCGACACGCAGAGCTCCAAGGCTGGCCGCAACAACAACGGCCGTATCACGACGCGTCACCAGGGTGGTGGTCACAAGCAGCACTACCGCGTGATCGATTTCCGTCGCACGAAGGACGGCATCCCGGCGAAGGTCGAGCGTCTCGAGTACGACCCGAACCGCAGCGCGAACATCGCGCTGGTGCTGTACGCCGACGGCGAACGCCGTTACATCATCGCGCCGAAGGGCGTGACGGTCGGCCAGCAGCTGATGTCGGGCTCGGAAGCGCCGATCCGTGCAGGTAACACGCTGCCGATCCGCAACATTCCGGTCGGTACGACGATCCACTGCATCGAAATGCTGCCGGGCAAGGGCGCGCAAATGGCGCGTTCGGCCGGTACGTCGGCGATGCTGCTGGCTCGCGAAGGCCTGTACGCGCAGGTTCGTCTGCGTTCGGGCGAAATCCGCCGCGTGCACATCGAGTGCCGCGCGACGATCGGTGAAGTCGGCAACGAAGAGCACAGCCTGCGCCAGATCGGCAAGGCCGGTGCAAATCGCTGGCGCGGTATCCGCCCGACGGTCCGTGGCGTTGCAATGAACCCGGTCGACCACCCGCACGGTGGTGGCGAAGGCAAGACTGCAGCGGGTCGCGACCCGGTGAGCCCGTGGGGCACGCCGGCGAAGGGCTTCCGTACGCGTCGCAACAAGCGCACGACGACGATGATCGTCCAGCGCCGTCACAAGCGTTAAGGAGTAGGCAATGGCACGTTCTGTTAAAAAAGGTCCGTTCTGCGACGCCCATTTGCTGAAGAAAGTTGAGGCGGCTGCAGCTTCGCGCGACAAGAAGCCGATCAAGACCTGGTCGCGTCGTTCGACGATCCTTCCGGACTTCATCGGTCTGACGATCGCCGTGCACAACGGCCGTCAACACGTTCCGGTGTACATCTCGGAAAACATGGTCGGCCACAAGCTTGGCGAGTTCGCACTGACCCGTACGTTCAAGGGTCATGCGGCCGACAAGAAGGCCAAGAAATAAGGGGCTATCAAGATGGAAGTGAAAGCAATTCATCGCGGTGCCCGCATCTCGGCGCAGAAGACGCGCCTTGTGGCTGACCAGATCCGCGGTTTGCCGGTCGACAAGGCGCTGAACGTTCTGACGTTCTCGCCGAAGAAGGCGGCTGGCATCGTGAAGAAGGTCGTGCTGTCGGCGATCGCGAATGCGGAGCACAACGAAGGCGCCGATATCGACGAGCTCAAGATCAAGAGCATCTATGTCGACAAGGCGGCATCGCTCAAGCGTTTCACCGCGCGCGCCAAGGGCCGCGGCAACCGCATTGAGAAGCAATCCTGTCACATCACTGTGACGGTCGGGAATTAAGGGGTCATACGATGGGACAGAAAATTCATCCGACTGGCTTCCGTTTGGCCGTCAGCCGCAATTGGGCGTCGCGCTGGTACGCGAACAACAACAATTTCGCGGCGATGTTGCAGGAAGACATCGGTGTTCGTGAATACCTGAAGAAGAAGCTGAAGAACGCTTCGGTCGGTCGCGTCGTCATCGAGCGTCCGGCAAAGAACGCGCGCATCACGATTTTCAGCTCGCGTCCGGGTGTCGTCATCGGTAAGAAGGGCGAGGATATCGAACTGCTGAAGACGGAACTGCAGCGCCGCATGGGTGTTCCGGTTCACGTCAACATCGAAGAAATCCGCAAGCCGGAAACCGATGCGCAGCTGATCGCCGATTCGATCACGCAACAGCTCGAGCGCCGGATCATGTTTCGCCGCGCGATGAAGCGTGCGATGCAGAACGCGATGCGTCTTGGCGCCCAAGGCATCAAGATCATGAGCGCCGGTCGTCTGAACGGCATCGAAATCGCCCGTACCGAATGGTACCGCGAAGGCCGCGTGCCGCTGCATACGCTGCGCGCCGACATCGACTACGCGACGTCGGAAGCGAAGACGACGTACGGCGTCATCGGCGTCAAGGTGTGGGTGTACAAGGGCGATACGCTCGGCCGCAACGACGCGCCGGTGGTGGAAGAAGTAGCCGAAGACAAGCGTCCGCGTCGCAATGCGCGTCCGGGCGACCGTCGCCCGCGCCGTGACGGCGAAGGCGGTGCTCCGGGTGCTCGCCGTGGCGCACCGCGCCGTGGCGCCGGCAAGCCGGAAGACGGCAAGACTGGAGAATAACGATGCTGCAACCGAAACGCAGGAAGTATCGCAAAGAGCAGAAGGGGCGTAACACCGGTATCGCCACGCGCGGCAACGCCGTGTCGTTCGGTGAGTTCGGCCTGAAGGCTGTCGGTCGCGGCCGTTTGACCGCGCGTCAGATCGAGGCGGCGCGTCGTGCAATGACGCGTCACATCAAGCGTGGCGGCCGCATCTGGATTCGCATCTTCCCGGACAAGCCGATTTCTCAGAAGCCGGCCGAAGTGCGGATGGGTAACGGTAAGGGTAACCCTGAGTACTACGTCGCCGAGATTCAGCCGGGCAAGATGCTGTACGAAATGGATGGCGTAACCGAAGAACTGGCACGTGAAGCGTTCCGTCTGGCCGCAGCGAAGCTGCCGCTGAAGACGACGTTCATCGTGCGTCAGCTCGGCGCCTAAGGAGAAAACATGAAGGCTTCCGAACTTCTCCAGAAAGATCAGGCCGCGCTCAACAAGGAGCTGTCGGACCTGTTGAAGGCGCAATTCGGCCTGCGCATGCAACTCGCGACCCAGCAGCTCACGAACACGAGCCAGCTGAAGAAGGTTCGTCGCGACATCGCACGTGTGCGGACCGTCCTGACTCAGAAGGCGAACCAGAAATGAACGATAGCGTGAAAACCTCGCTGAAGCGGACGCTCGTCGGTAAGGTC
Source organism: Burkholderia sp. BDU5 (assembly GCF_001522845.1). Classification (NCBI taxonomy): domain Bacteria; kingdom Pseudomonadati; phylum Pseudomonadota; class Betaproteobacteria; order Burkholderiales; family Burkholderiaceae; genus Burkholderia; species Burkholderia sp. BDU5. Next base: position 26,625 of record NZ_LOWC01000116.1, read on the forward strand.
GTCAGCAACAAGATGGACAAGACCGTCACCGTGCTGGTCGAGCACCGCGTCAAGCACCCGATCTACGGCAAGTATGTCGTGCGTTCGAAGAAGTACCACGCGCACGATGAAGCGAACACCTACAACGAAGGCGATCTCGTCGAAATCCAGGAAACCCGTCCTGTTTCGAAGACGAAGGCCTGGGCGGTGTCGCGTCTCGTCGAGGCAGCCCGCGTGATCTAAGCGGGATCAGGCAGTAAAGGCACTTCGGCAACGAAGTGCTTGAAATCGCAAAGTTTTTGCTTGCGTGACCGGGATTATTTGTTATAATCCCGGTCTTCCCTCTTTATGGGAGCCCCGTCGCGGGCGAAGTGACTGGTGGGGGAAGCGGACTGGCGTCAGGCCTGCTCCGAAGGATTCACCGATTTGCGATGGCGGGTTTCGTTTGCCGTCGCTGCCGTTCCAACCCAAGCAGCCGATTGGCTGACGGGACCAAGACTGACCGTATGCGCCATGGTGGCGTATCCGGATTAAGTTGGGAAAGACAAACCATGATCCAGACCGAATCTCGGCTTGAAGTGGCCGACAACACGGGTGCGCGTGAAGTCATGTGCATCAAGGTGCTCGGCGGCTCGAAGCGTCGTTATGCCAGCATTGGCGACATCATCAAGGTGAGCGTCAAAGAGGCAACGCCGCGCGGGCGCGTGAAGAAAGGCGAAATCTACAACGCCGTGGTGGTCCGCACCGCCAAGGGCGTTCGTCGTCAAGACGGCTCGCTGATCAAGTTCGACGGCAACGCCGCTGTGCTTTTGAATAACAAGCTCGAGCCGATCGGCACCCGTATTTTCGGGCCGGTCACGCGTGAGTTGCGTAGCGAACGATTCATGAAGATCGTCTCGCTGGCGCCGGAAGTGCTGTAAGGAGTCGCGATGAACAAGATTCGCAAGGGTGACGAAGTGATCGTCGTCACCGGCAAGGACAAGGGCAAGCGCGGTGTCGTGCTGGCCGTGGGCGCCGAGCATGTGACGGTCGAGGGCATCAACCTCGTCAAGAAGCATGTGAAGCCGAACCCGATGAAGGGGGCGACGGGCGGCGTGGAAGCGAAGACGATGCCGCTGCATATTTCGAACGTCGCACTGGTCGACGCGAACGGCAAGGCTTCGCGTGTTGGCATCAAGGTCGAGGATGGCAAGAAGGTTCGCTTCCTGAAGACGACCGGTGCCGTGCTGAGCGCCTGACGCTGCGGAGTAGAGAAATGGCACGTTTTCAAGAGTTTTATAAAGAGAAGGTTGTTCCCGGCCTGATCGAGAAGTTCGGCTACAAGTCGGTCATGGAAGTGCCGCGCATCACCAAGATCACCCTGAACATGGGTCTTGGCGAAGCGGTCGCCGACAAGAAGATCATCGAGAACGCCGTTGGCGATCTGACGAAGATCGCGGGTCAAAAGCCGGTCGTGACGAAGGCTCGCAAGGCAATCGCGGGCTTCAAGATCCGCCAGGGCTACCCGATCGGCGCGATGGTCACGCTGCGCGGCCGTGCGATGTACGAATTCCTCGATCGTTTCGTGACGGTTGCGCTGCCCCGCGTGCGCGACTTTCGCGGCGTGTCGGGTCGTGCTTTCGATGGCCGCGGCAACTACAACATCGGTGTGAAAGAGCAGATCATTTTCCCCGAAATCGATTACGACAAGATCGACGCGCTGCGTGGGCTGAACATCAGCATCACGACGACCGCGAAGACCGACGACGAAGCAAAGGCTCTGCTCGCCAGCTTCAAGTTCCCGTTCAGAAACTGAGGTTACCGTGGCTAAACTGGCACTGATCGAACGTGAAAAGAAGCGCGCTCGCCTTGCGCAAAAGTACGCTCCGAAGCGTGCTGAACTGAAGGCGATCATCGACGACGCGAGCAAGTCCGAAGAGGAGCGTTACGCCGCTCGTTTGGAACTGCAGCAACTGCCCCGCAACGCAAACCCGACCCGCAAGCGTAACCGCTGCGCGATCACGGGCCGTCCGCGTGGCACGTTCCGCAAGTTCGGCCTCGCGCGCAACAAGATTCGTGAAATCGCATTCCGTGGCGAGATTCCTGGCCTGACCAAGGCGAGCTGGTAATAGGAGAAACATAAATGAGCATGAGTGATCCTATCGCCGATATGCTGACTCGCATCCGCAACGCGCAGATGGTCGAGAAGGTTTCGGTGGCGATGCCCTCGTCGAAGGTCAAGGTTGCGATCGCGCAGGTCCTGAAGGACGAAGGCTATATCGACGATTTCGCCGTGAAGGCGGACGGCGCGAAGGCCGAACTGAACATCGCGCTGAAGTACTACGCGGGCCGTCCGGTCATCGAGCGCCTCGAGCGCGTGTCGAAGCCGGGCCTGCGCGTGTACCGCGGCCGTAACGAGATTCCGCAGGTCATGAACGGCCTCGGTGTGGCAATCGTGTCGACGCCGAAGGGCGTGATGACCGACCGCAAGGCGCGCGCTACGGGCGTCGGCGGCGAAGTCATCTGCTATGTCGCTTAAAGCCGAAAGGAGAGAGGAACATGTCTCGAGTAGGTAAGAGCCCGATCGCGCTGCAAGGCGCGGAAGTCAAGCTGGCCGACGGCTCCATCACCGTCAAGGGGCCGCTGGGCACGATCACGCAAGCGGTCAATCCGCTCGTGAGCGTGGCGAACAACGACGGCACGCTGAACCTGTCGCCGGTTGACGACAGCCGCGAAGCAAATGCACTGTCGGGCACGATGCGCGCGATCATCGCGAACATGGTGCACGGCGTGACCAAGGGTTTCGAGCGCAAGTTGACGCTGGTTGGCGTTGGTTATCGTGCGCAAGCGCAAGGCGACAAGCTGAACCTGTCGCTGGGTTTCTCGCACCCAGTGGTGCACCAGATGCCGGAAGGCATCAAGGCTGAAACCCCGACGCAAACCGAAATCGTGATCAAGGGGATCAACAAGCAACAAGTCGGTCAAGTGGCTGCGGAAGTCCGCGGTTACCGTCCGCCGGAGCCTTACAAGGGCAAGGGCGTGCGCTATTCCGACGAGGTTGTGATCCTCAAAGAAACGAAGAAGAAGTAAGGGTGCGCAATCATGGATAAGACTCAATCTCGCCTGCGCCGCGCTCGCCAGACGCGTATCAAGATCGCTGAGTTGCAGGTCGCGCGTCTCGCCGTGCATCGCACGAACACGCACATCTACGCGCAAGTGTTTTCGCCCTGCGGCACCAAGGTGCTCGCCAGCGCGTCGACGCTCGAAGCGGAAGTGCGTGCTCAGCTTGCCGACAAGTCGGGCAAGGGTGGCAACGTTAACGCTGCGACGCTGATCGGCAAGCGCATTGCTGAGAAGGCCAAGGCCGCCGGCATCGAATCCGTCGCCTTCGACCGCTCGGGCTTCCGCTACCACGGCCGCGTGAAGGCGCTGGCTGAGGCAGCTCGTGAAGCTGGGCTCAAGTTCTAAGGAAGGAATTCGTCATGGCAAAGATGCAAGCGAAAGTTCAGGCTGACGAGCGCGACGACGGCCTTCGCGAAAAAATGATTTCGGTCAATCGCGTGACCAAGGTCGTGAAGGGTGGCCGGATTCTCGGCTTCGCCGCGCTGACCGTGGTCGGCGATGGTGACGGCCGTATCGGTATGGGCAAGGGCAAGGCGAAGGAAGTGCCGGTCGCTGTCCAGAAGGCAATGGAACAGGCTCGCCGCAACATGTTCAAGGTGCCGCTCAAGAACGGCACGCTGCAACACGAAGTGCACGGCAAGCACGGCGCGTCGGCAGTCCTCCTCGCTCCGGCGAAGGGCGGCACGGGCGTGATCGCCGGCGGCCCGATGCGCGCGGTGTTCGACGTGATGGGCGTGCAGAACGTCGTTGCGAAGAGCCACGGTTCGACGAATCCGTACAACCTCGTTCGTGCGACGCTGGACGGCCTGCGCAAGCAGTCGACCCCGGCCGACATCGCGGCGAAGCGCGGCAAGTCCGTCGAAGATATTTTGGGCTAAGCCCAGGTGGTCACCATGTCTGAAAAAACTGTCAAGGTTCAGCTCGTGAAGAGCCTGATCGGGACCCGCGAAACGCACCGCGCTACCGTGCGCGGTCTGGGTCTGCGCCGTCTCAACTCGGTCAGCGAGCTGCAGGATACGCCGGCGGTGCGCGGGATGATCAACAAGGTCTCGTACCTCGTGAAGGTCATCGGTTAAGCGGCCGACTACGGATCAAGGAGTTGATATGGAATTGAATAACCTGAAGCCGGCCGAAGGCGCGAAGCACGCTAAGCGTCGCGTCGGTCGCGGCATCGGTTCTGGCCTCGGCAAGACGGCCGGCCGTGGTCACAAGGGTCAGAAATCGCGTTCGGGCGGCTTCCACAAGGTCGGCTTCGAAGGCGGTCAGATGCCGCTGCAGCGTCGTCTGCCGAAGCGGGGCTTCACGTCGCTGACGAAGGAATTCGTCGATGAAGTGCGCCTCTCCGACCTCGAGAAGCTGCCGGTCGACGAAATCGATCTGCTCGCTCTGAAGCAAGCCGGCCTCGTCGGCGAACTGACGAAGAGCGCGAAGATCATCGCGACGGGCGAACTGAAGCGCAAGATCGTCGTCAAGGGTCTGGGTGCGACGAAGGGTGCGCGCGCCGCGATCGAAGCGGCCGGCGGTTCGTTTGCCGAGTGACACGCAACGCGTGCCGTCACTAGCATTTGCATCGGAGAAGATACTTGGCTAACAGTCCGAGTCTCGCAAAACCCGGTCGAAGCACGGCGAAGTTCGGCGATCTGCGCCGGCGTGCAATGTTCTTGCTGCTGGCGCTGATCGTCTATCGCATCGGCGCGCACATTCCGGTGCCGGGCATCGACCCGGATCAACTGGCGAAGCTGTTCCAGAGCCAGGCGGGCGGCATCCTGGGCATGTTCAACATGTTCTCGGGTGGCGCGCTGTCGCGCTTCACGATCTTTGCGCTGGGGATCATGCCGTACATTTCGGCGTCGATCATCATGCAGCTGATGGCGATCGTGTCGCCGCAGCTCGAGGCGCTGAAGAAGGAAGGGCAGGCCGGACAGCGGAAGATCACGCAGTACACGCGGTACTTCACCGTGGTGCTCGCGACGTTCCAGGCTTTCGGCATCGCCGCCGCGCTGGAGAACCAGCCGGGGCTCGTGACCGATCCGGGCGCGGTGTTCCGTCTGACGACGGTCGTCACGCTGGTGACGGGCACGATGTTCCTGATGTGGCTCGGCGAGCAGATCACCGAGCGCGGTCTCGGCAACGGTATCTCGATCATCATCTTCGGCGGGATCGCAGCAGGGTTCCCGAATGCCGTCGGTGGGCTGTTCGAGCTGGTGCGCACGGGTTCGATGAGCATCATTTCGGCGATCATCATCGTCGTTCTGATTGCCGCGGTGACTTACCTGGTCGTGTTCATCGAACGCGGTCAGCGCAAGATCCTCGTGAACTACGCGAAGCGTCAGGTCGGCAACAAGATCTACGGCGGGCAGTCGTCGCACCTGCCGCTGAAGCTGAACATGTCGGGCGTGATCCCGCCGATCTTCGCGTCGTCGATCATCCTGTTCCCGGCGACGATCCTGAGCTGGTTCAGCTCGGGCGAGCGCAAGGGCTGGCTGTCCGATACGCTGCACAACGTCGCGGAAGCGCTGAAGCCGGGCCAGCCGGTGTACGTGCTGTTGTACACGCTGGCAATCGTGTTTTTCTGCTTCTTCTACACCGCGCTGGTGTTCAACAGCAGGGAAACCGCGGACAACCTGAAGAAGAGCGGCGCGTTCGTTCCGGGCATCCGTCCGGGCGACCAGACCGCACGGTACATCGACCGGATCCTCACGCGTCTCACGCTGGCCGGTGCGGTCTATATCGTCTTCGTGTGTCTGCTGCCGGAGTTCCTGGTGCTGCGCTGGAACGTGCCGTTTTATTTTGGTGGAACGTCGCTGCTGATCATTGTCGTCGTCACGATGGACTTCATGGCGCAGGTGCAGTCGTACGTTATGTCGCAACAGTATGAGTCGCTGCTCAAGAAGGCCAACTTCAAGGGCGGCAACATCCCAATGCGTTAAAAAGGACCTATGGCCAAGGACGATGTAATCCAGATGCAGGGTGAGGTGATCGAAAACCTTCCGAATGCGACCTTCCGGGTGAAGCTGGAAAACGGCCATGTCGTATTGGGACATATCTCCGGAAAGATGCGGATGCACTACATTCGTATCCTTCCCGGCGACAAGGTGACGGTTGAATTGACGCCTTACGATCTGTCTCGTGCACGGATCGTGTTCCGGGCGAAGTGATTTAGAAAAAGGGTAATATCATGAAAGTGATGGCATCGGTTAAGCGCATTTGCCGCAATTGCAAGATCATCAAGCGCAAAGGCGTGGTTCGCGTGATCTGCAGCTCGGATCCGCGTCACAAGCAACGTCAAGGCTGACTGCGCGTTTGTTTGCGCTTTTTGTTTGAGGAACAACAATGGCTCGTATCGCAGGGGTTAACATCCCGAACCACCAGCATACCGAAATCGGTCTGACGGCGATTTTTGGTATCGGCCGCACGCGCGCGCGCAGCATTTGCGCGGCTTCTGGTGTGGCTTTCTCGAAGAAGGTCAAGGACCTGACCGACGCAGACCTCGAAAAGCTGCGTGAAGAAGTGGGCAAGTTTGTCGTCGAAGGCGATCTGCGCCGTGAAGTGACGATGAACATCAAGCGCCTGATGGATCTCGGCTGCTATCGTGGCGTGCGTCATCGCAAGGGCCTGCCCCTGCGTGGCCAGCGTACGCGTACGAACGCCCGTACTCGCAAGGGTCCGCGTCGCGCAGCACAAGCGCTGAAGAAATAAGCGGAACTGACAGTTACAGGAAAACGTAATGGCTAAGGCTTCGAACTCCGCGGCGCAACGCGTTCGCAAAAAGGTTAAGAAGAACGTCGCTGAAGGCGTGGTTCACGTTCACGCGTCGTTCAACAACACGATCATCACGATCACCGATCGCCAGGGCAATGCGCTGGCGTGGGCGACGTCGGGCGGCCAGGGCTTCAAGGGCTCGCGCAAGTCGACGCCGTTCGCCGCACAGGTGGCTGCCGAGTCGGCTGGCCGCGTGGCGATGGAATATGGCGTGAAGAATCTGGAAGTGCGGATCAAGGGCCCCGGCCCGGGCCGCGAGTCAGCGGTGCGCGCACTGCACGGCCTCGGCATCAAGATCACCGCGATTTCGGATGTGACGCCGATTCCGCACAACGGCTGCCGTCCGCCGAAGCGTCGCCGCATCTAACGATGCGTTGGCGCCTTGCCTGTCGCCGCCATGCGTCGACGGGCTGCGCTTTTTTGAAGGCGCATTTGATTGATTAAGCCCACCGTTCGTCCCAAAGGGCGCGAACTAGCGCGGATTCAGGTCCGCGTGACCGATAGATAGAGGAATGCAAAGTGGCACGTTATATCGGCCCCAAAGCCAAGCTGTCCCGCCGTGAAGGCACCGATCTGTTCCTGAAGAGCGCGCGCCGCTCGCTCGCCGACAAATGCAAGCTCGACAGCAAGCCGGGTCAGCACGGCCGTACCTCGGGTGCGCGCACGTCGGATTACGGCACGCAGCTCCGCGAAAAGCAGAAGGTCAAGCGCATCTACGGCGTGCTGGAGCGTCAGTTTCGCCGCTACTTCGCTGAAGCCGATCGCCGCAAGGGCAACACGGGTGAAAACCTGCTGCAACTGCTCGAGTCGCGTCTCGACAACGTCGTGTACCGCATGGGCTTCGGTTCGACCCGCGCTGAAGCGCGTCAGCTCGTGAGCCACAAGGCCATCACGCTGAACGGCGTCGTCGCGAATATCCCGTCGCAGCAAGTGAAGGCTGGCGACGTGATCTCGATTCGCGAAAAGTCGAAGAAGCAGGCGCGTATCGTCGAAGCGCTGTCGCTGGCCGAGCAAGGCGGCCTGGCGAGCTGGGTTGCGGTCGATGCGAAGAAATTCGAAGGCACGTTCAAGCAAGTGCCGGAGCGCGCCGACATCGCGGGCGACATCAACGAAAGCCTGATCGTCGAATTGTATTCGCGTTAATCCGATTGATGGCCGAGGAATCCTGCTCATTGCGTTTCGCAAGGCAGGGCCTCGGCTGTTCATTTTCAGGTTGTTACCGGTCAGCCTTATCGGTGTAACGAGCCGAGGGTATTGAAAAGGAAAACCTATGCAAACCAGTTTGTTGAAACCCAAGATCATCGCCGTGGAATCGCTTGGCGAGAACCACGCGAAAGTGGTGATGGAGCCGTTCGAACGCGGTTACGGCCACACCTTGGGCAATGCGCTTCGCCGCGTACTGCTGTCGTCGATGGTCGGCTATGCGCCGACCGAAGTGACGATCGCCGGTGTCGTGCACGAGTATTCGACGCTTGATGGTGTGCAAGAGGACGTCGTCAACCTGCTGCTGAACCTGAAGGGCGTGGTGTTCAAGCTGCATAACCGCGACGAAGTCACGGTGACGCTGCGCAAGGAAGGCGAAGGCGTCGTGACGGCCGGCGATATCGAACTGGCCCACGACTGCGAAGTCATCAACCCGAATCACGTGATCGCGCATCTGTCGAAGGGCGGCAAGCTCGACGTGCAGATCAAGGTCGAAAAGGGTCGCGGCTATGTGCCGGGCAACGTGCGCCGCTATGGCGACGAAACGGCGAAGATCATTGGCCGCATCGTCCTCGACGCGTCGTTCTCGCCGGTTCGCCGCGTGAGCTATGCGGTCGAGAGCGCGCGTGTCGAACAGCGTACCGATCTCGACAAGCTCGTGATGAACATCGAAACGAGCGGCGTCATCACGCCGGAAGAAGCGATCCGCCAATCGGCACGCATCCTCGTCGACCAGCTGTCCGTGTTCGCGGCGCTGGAAGGCACGGAAACGGCCGCGGAAGCGCCGTCGCGCGCGCCGCAGATCGACCCGATCCTGCTGCGCCCGGTCGATGATCTCGAGCTGACCGTCCGTTCGGCGAATTGCCTGAAGGCCGAGAACATCTACTATATCGGCGACCTGATCCAGCGCACGGAAAACGAGCTGCTGAAGACGCCGAACCTCGGCCGTAAGTCGCTGAACGAGATCAAGGAAGTGCTCGCTTCGCGCGGTCTCACGCTGGGCATGAAGCTCGAGAACTGGCCGCCGGCTGGTCTCGACAAGTAATTCCGGTTATCGCTGTAACTGGTCAAGGTGCGGATTTTCTTTTAGAATCCGCATCTTGCTTTTTTCCCCGTACCGGCCCGTGCGCCTGATTTTCTCGCGCGATAGAAGAGCTGGATCAAAACTTTGAATCAAGGAAACCGAAATGCGTCACCGTCACGGTCTGCGGAAACTGAACCGCACGAGCAGCCACCGTCTGGCTATGCTCCGCAATATGTCCAACTCGCTGATCGAGCACGAAGTCATCAAGACGACGCTGCCGAAGGCGAAGGAACTCCGTAAAGTCGTCGAGCCGCTGATCACGCTCGGCAAAAAGCCGTCGCTCGCAAACCGCCGCCTGGCGTTCAACCGCCTGCGCGATCGCGATTCCGTCGCGAAGCTGTTCGACGTTCTCGGCCCGCGTTTCGCGAACCGTCCGGGTGGCTACCTGCGCATCCTGAAGTTCGGTTTCCGCGTCGGCGACAATGCACCGATGGCGCTCGTCGAACTGCTCGACCGTCCGGAAGTCGAAGAGACCGAAAACGTCCAGGAAGCCGAATAAGCGTCTTCCGGTACGTAACAAAAAGGGCCAAGCGATGCTTGGCCCTTTTTGTTTTCGTTGATCGATTCCGTGCGTCGGATTGACGCGGCGCGCATCGTTCACGCGCTTTCACGACGTGCGATACGATATGACGTTTCAACGCAGATGACGGAGGCGCGAATGGTGATCGTGATGATGTTGACGACCGTGCCCGACGCCGCCGTTGCCCGCGCGCTCGCCGACGGCGCGCTGTCGGCCCGGCTCGCCGCGTGCGTGTCCGAGCTCGGCACGATCCGTTCGAGCTACCATTGGCAGGGCAAGGTCGAGACGGCCGCCGAGATCCAGCTCCTGTTCAAGACGAGCGCCGTGCGAGCGCTGGAACTCGAGCGGTATATCCAGTCGCACCATCCGTATGACGTCCCGGAGATCGTCTCATGGCAGGCGACGGCGTCCGCCGCCTACGGCCAGTGGGTCGCCACCGAAACTCAGCGTTCATTTCATGTTTAACCGCATTCCGCTTCACGCGCAGTCCCGCCTCCGCTTCCTGCTCGCCGTTGTCGCAATGCTCGGCGTGCTGTTCGGCGCGTCGTTCGCGGCGCGCGCCGCAGACGATTTTCTCGATCCCGCGGTCGCATTCAAATTCAGTGCGAGCGAGGCACCGGGACAGGTCGACATCCATTTCAAGATCGCCGACGGCTATTACATGTATCGCGAGCGGTTCGCGTTCGCCGTGAAAAGCGGCTCGGCGACGCTCGGCGAGCCGCAACTGCCGGCCGGACACGTGAAGTTCGATCCGACGTTCCAGAAGAATGTCGAAACCTACCGCGGCGACCTGACGGTCCACCTGCCGGTCAAACAAGCGTCGGGGCCGTTTGAGCTCGCGGTGACGTCGCAGGGCTGCGCGGACGAAGGGATCTGCTATCCGCCCGCCGAGCATGTCGTGCGGATCGACGGCGCGGCGCTCGGCGCCAACGGAGCGACGCCGGTGGCCGCCGCCGGTGCCGATCCGTCTGCGGCCGACGGCGGCAGCTGGTACGAGCGCGTGACAAGCGCCGACTACGCGCGCTCACTGCTCGAGGGCCACGGGTTCCTGACGATCATCGCACTCTATTTCGTGGCCGGCATGGTGCTGAGCCTGTTGCCTTGCTCGTATCCGATGATTCCGATCCTGTCGGCGATCATCGTCGGCGAAGGCGCGCATGCGACGCGCACGCGCGCCTTCGCGTTGTCGCTCACCTACGTGATCGGCATGGCGCTCGTTTATACGGCGCTCGGTGTCGTGGCCGCGCTGGTCGGGCAGAGCCTCGGCGCCTGGCTGCAGAATCCATGGGTGCTCGGCGCGTTCGCGCTGCTCCTCACGGTGTTCGCGCTGCTGTTGATCGGCGGAATCGACATCGCGCTGCCGCAGCGTTGGCAGAGCGGCGCCGCACAGACTTCCGGGCCGCGCAAGGGCGGGCGCTTCGCCGCCGTCGCAACGATGGGCGCACTGTCAGCGCTTGTCGTCGGCGCATGCATGACCGCGCCGCTTTTCGCGGTACTCGCGTTCATCGCGCATACCGGCAATGCGTTTCTCGGTGGCGCGGCGCTCTTTTCGATGGGGCTCGGCCTTGGCGTTCCGCTTCTCGTCATCGGGCTCGGCGCAGGCACGTTGCTGCCGCGCGCCGGCGCCTGGATGGACGGCGTGAAGGTGTTCTTCGGCGTGGTGCTGCTCGCTGCCGCGCTGTGGATCGTCTGGCCGGTGCTGAACGCCGCGTCGCAGCTCGGCCTGGGCGCGTTGTGGCTGCTGATCGCCGCCGCCGCGCTCGGGCTTTTCACGCCGCATTCGGGCTCGTCGTCGATCTGGCGCCGCCTCGGGCGCGGGCTCGGCGCTGCGCTCGCGATCTGGGCCGCGATGCTCCTCGTCGGCTTGGCAGCGGGCTCGACTGATCCGCTGCGCCCGCTCGCGGTGTTGGCGGCGCGAGCGGCGCCCAGCGGCGCCGTGGCGAATGCCGGCGCGGCCGCGCACGAAGGGCCGGCGTTCGCGCCGGCGCGTTCGGTCGCCGAGCTCGACGAGATCGTGAAGACGTCGGCGCAGCCCGTGATGCTCGACTTCTATGCGGACTGGTGCGTGAGCTGCAAGGAGATGGAGCATCTGACGTTCTCCGACGCGCGCGTCGAGGCGCGGCTCGCGCAAATGCATCTCGTGCGCGCGGACGTCACCGCAAACACGCCGGACGATCAGGCGCTCTTGAAGCGTTTCGGGTTGTTCGGGCCGCCCGGCATCATCGTGTTCGATCGGAACGGGCAGGAACGCGGGCGTGTCGTCGGCTATCAGTCTGCGGATCGTTTTCTGCGCAGCCTCGATCGCATGGCGCTGCCGGCCGTGTTGTCGGCGTCGTGACGAATCGAAGCGGGCTGCGCGATCGGATTCGTGCCGCGCGCATTGCGGTCGTCGCCCGTTAATCAGGTGAAAACAAAAACGGCGAGGCTCGATGCCTCGCCGTTTTTGTTTTCACAACCGGCGCGTCCCCCTTTGTTCGCGGGACGCCGGCCGTGCGCTCACTTCTGCGCGCGCAGCAGCCGCGCCGCGTCGAGCGCGAAGTACGTGAGGATGCCGTCTGCACCCGCACGCTTGAACGCGAGCAGCGATTCGAGCACGACCTTGTCGTGATCGAGCCAGCCGTTCTGCGCGGCGGCCTTCAGCATCGCGTACTCGCCACTCACCTGGTAAACGTAGGTCGGGAAGCGGAATTCGTCCTTCACGCGGCGTACGATGTCGAGGTACGGCATGCCGGGCTTCACCATCACCATGTCCGCGCCTTCGTCGATGTCGAGGCGCACTTCGCGCAGCGCCTCGTCGCTGTTGGCCGGATCCATCTGGTAGGTCATCTTGTCGCTCTTGCCGAGATTCGACGCGGAGCCGACCGCGTCGCGGAACGGGCCGTAGAACGCGGACGCGTACTTCGCGGAGTACGCCATGATCCGCGTGTGGATGTGGCCGTCGCTCTCGAGCATCTCGCGCACCGCGCCGATGCGGCCATCCATCATGTCCGACGGCGCGACGATGTCAACCCCCGCTTCCGCTTGCGCGCGCGCCTGCTCGACGAGGATCTCGAGCGTTTCGTCGTTGAGCACGTAGCCGGACTCGTCGAGCACGCCGTCCTGGCCGTGGCTCGTGTACGGATCGAGCGCGACGTCGGTCAGCACGCCGAGTTCGGGGAAGCGGCGCTTCAGCTCGCGCACCGCGCGGGGGATCAGCCCTTCGGGGTTGGCGGCTTCGCGGCCGTCGGGCGTCTTCAGCGACGGCTCGATCGCCGGAAAGAGCGACAGGACCGGCACGCCGAGCGCGACGCACTGCTCGGCGACGCCCATCAGCAGATCGACCGACACGCGCTCGACGCCCGGCATCGACAGCACCGGCTGGCGCACGTTCGTGCCTTCGACGACGAACACGGGGTAGATCAGGTCGTTCGTGGTGAGGATGTTTTCGCGCATCAGGCGGCGCGAGAAATCGTCGCGGCGCATGCGGCGCGGACGGTACAGCGGATGGATGCTCATGGCGGAATGGCTGGGATCCGTGTGCGAAGGAAGCTTACAGTTCCCTTCGGTAAACTTTTGAGACAATGGTATATGATAGCGATCGAGCAACGCGCACTGCGCAATGCTCCCCGCTTCTCCTCCCTGAGCGGGTGCCTGTCGTTTTTCGATTAGGCTGTTTAACCCGCCGTTGAACGGCGGGTTTTTTTATGGGCCGCACGAATCGAATCGCGACATCCGTCAGGCAGGCGCGGCTTCACAACGCACGCTGCACGATCGTCATTCTGCTACAGCGCTGCGATCTTCGTCGGCGGCCGCGGGCCGCACCCAGCTTTCGATCAGCGCATGCGCGTCGTCGAGCCCGGTGCGCTTCAGCGCCGAGAAAAGCTGCACGGTCAGCTTGCCCACGTAGCCGGCGTCCCGATACGCGTCGAGGCCCTTCTGCGTCGCGCGCAGCGCGTTGGTGCTTTCCTGCCGCGTCAATTTGTCGCACTTCGTCAGCAGCGTGTGAATCGGCTTGCCGGTCGGCGCGAACCACTCGATCATCCGGCGATCGAGCTCGGTGAGCGGCCGGCGCGAATCCATCATCAGGATCATGCCGCGGAGCTGCGGGCGGGTCTGCAGATATGTCGACAGCAACTGCTCCCAGTGCGCCTTCGCGACGCCCGGCACTTCCGCGTAGCCGTAGCCTGGCAGGTCGACGAGGTTCGCGACGGGCTCCGCCGCCGGGCCGACCGAGAAATAGTTGATGTGCTGCGTGCGCCCGGGCGTCTTCGACGCGAAAGCGAGCCGCTTCTGATTGCAAAGCACGTTGATCGCCGTCGATTTGCCGGCGTTCGAGCGGCCGGCGAACGCGATTTCGGGCTGCACGGTCGGCGGTAGGTCGCGTAGATGATTGACGGTCGTGAGGAAGCGGGCTTGATGGAGCAAGAAGGCCATGGCACAGGAGGGAGACTGGCGGCGCAGGCCGCGCGGTGGAAGGCGGGGAGCCCCGAAGTAGCCCTGATGGGCACCGGGGCTTTCATCGGGGTATTGTACAATACGACGCATTTGCCGCAGGTGATGGAAGCTGAGGAGCGCGCTTCTACGGTAGACTCGGCGCCGTCGTTTTTTGCAGAACCTCACAACTCCCACAAGACGAAACAAGGTGTGCGAATGAATCGACTGAGCAAGTCTTTGGTGGTGCTTCAGTTCGCAGTAGCGGGGCTCGTTGGTTTCATGGCGGAGGCAAAAGCGGCGGATGCGGCAAAGCCGGATCTCGACCGGGGCAAGGCGATCGCGGCGCAGGTGTGCGTGGCGTGCCACGGCGTCGACGGCAACAGTGCAACGGGCTCGTTTCCGAAGCTCGCCGGTCAGCCCCCTGATTATCTGGTCAAGCAGTTGCACGATTTCAAGACGCAGCCGGGCGCGAAGGGGCCGGTGCGCGTCAATTCCGTGATGGTCGGATTCGCGAGCGCGCTGAACGATCAGGATGCGCGCAGCGTCGCCGCCTATTACGGGTCGCAGTCGGCCAAGCTCGGCGCCGCGCGCAACGCGGCCACCGTGCCGGTCGGTCAGAAGATCTATCGCGGTGGCATCGCCGAGAAGGGCGTGCCCGCCTGCGCGAGCTGCCACGGGCCGACGGGACAGGGCATTCCGGTCCAGTATCCGCGGCTGTCGGGCCAGTGGGCGGACTACACGGTCGCGCAGTTGACCGCGTTCCAGCAGGGCACGCGCAACAACGAGGCGATGCATCAGATCGCGCTCCGGCTGACGGACAGCGAAGTCAAGGCCGTCGCCGATTACATCGCTGGCCTGCACTGAGCCGATCCCGGTTCGCGAGCCGAATGAACGAGCCGGCCGTCCACGCAGCGGCCGCTAGAACAAGAAAAGGGTGGGGCGCCGTCGAAGCACGGCCGCCTTGCCCTTTTTTGCTGTGAGTTGGAGTTTGAATGAGCGTTACCACGTCGGGGTTGCAGTCGAGAGCGGGCCAGTCCGCGGTCAAGCGCGCGGTCGAGCTGCTGAGCTCGATGCGTTTTGCGATCGCGCTGCTCGTCGTCCTGTCGATCGCGAGCATCATCGGCACGGTCCTCACGCAGGACGATCCGTATCCTAACTACGTCAATCAGTTCGGCCCGTTCTGGGCCGACATCTTCCGCTCGCTCAGCCTCTATACGGTCTACAGCGCGTGGTGGTTCATGCTGATCCTGATCTTCCTCGTCGTGTCGATCTCGCTTTGCGTGATCCGCAACGCGCCGAAGATGCTCGCCGACGCGAAGAGCTGGAAGGACAAGGTCCGCGAAGGCAGCCTGCGCGCGTTCCATCACAAGGCCGAGTTCGCGGTCGCGGGCGATCGCGCGCGCGCGACGCAGACCATTGTTGCGTTCGTCGCGAAGGCGGGCTACCGGCTCGTCGTGCGCGAATCGGACGGCGCGACGCTCGTCGCCGCGAAGCGCGGCGCGTTGACGAAGTTCGGCTACATCGCCGCGCACCTCGCGATCGTCGTGATCTGCGTCGGCGGCCTGCTCGACAGCAACCTGCCGATCAAATTCCAGATGTGGATGTTTGGCAAGAGCCCCGTCAACTCGAGCGCGGCGATTAGCGAGATCGGCGCCGAGCACCGGCTGTCCGCGTCGAATCCGACGTTCCGCGGCTACGCCTGGGTGCCGGAGGGCCAGTACGTATCGACCGCGATCCTCAATCAGCCGACCGGTTCGCTGATCCAGGATCTGCCGTTCTCGATCCAGCTCGAGAAGTTCATCGTCGATTATTACTCGACCGGCATGCCGAAGCTCTTCGCGAGCGACATCGTCGTCGTCGATCGCGAGACCGGCAAGCGGATTCCCGTGCGCGTCGAAGTCAACAAGCCGTTCACGTACAAGGGTGTGTCGATCTACCAGTCGAGCTTCCAGGACGGCGGCTCGCTGATGGAAATGACCGCGTATCCGATGACGGGCTCGAGCGCCGCGACGTTCCCGTTCAAGGGCACGATCGGCAACTCGGTGCCGCTGGCGATGGCGGGCGCCGACGGCGAAACGGTCGAGTTCTCGGATTTCCGCGCGATCAACGTCGAGAACGTCACCGACGCGAACGGCAAGACCGACGCGCGCGGCGTCGCGGCGAACCGCTCGATCAAGGAGATCTTCGACGAGCGGCTCGGCTCCGGCGCAAAGACGTCGAAGCCGCTCGAACTGCACAACATCGGGCCGTCGGTTCAGTACAAGGTGCGCGGCAAGGACGGCCAGGCGCGCGAATTCAACAACTACATGCTGCCCATCGACATGGGGGGCGACCGTGTGTTCCTCGCCGGCGTGCGCGCGAGTCCGAACGATCCGTTCCGTTATCTGCGGATTCCGGCCGACAGCCGCGACACGGTCGGCGAATGGATGCGGCTGCGCGCGGCGCTCGAAGATCCGGCGGTGCGCACCGAGGCGGCGCGCCGCTTCGCGCAGCATTCGCTCGGCGCGGGCGACGCCGCGTTGCGTGACCGCCTCGACGACAGCGCGCAACGCGTCCTGACCCTTTTTGCGGGCGCGGACGGCAGCATCGGCCGTGGCGCCGACGGCAATCCGATCGGCGGTTTCCAGGCGGTCGCGACGTTCATCGACCGGTCGGTGCCGAAGGAAGAAAAGGAGAAGGCCGCCGCGCTACTGCTGCGGATGCTCGAAGGCTCGATGTGGGAAGTCTGGCAAGTCGTGCGCGAGCGTGCGAACGAGCCGCCCGTCCAGCAGGCGCAGGACACGGTCCGCTTCGTGCAGAACGCGATCAACGCGCTGTCGGACAGCTTCCTGTACGGCGCACCCGTCTATCTGCAGCTCGATTCGTTCAGGCAGGTGCAGGCCTCGGTGTTCCAGCTGACGCGCGCGCCGGGCAAGAATCTGGTGTATCTTGGCAGCCTGCTGCTCGTCGCCGGCATCTTCGCGATGTTCTACGTGCGCGAGCGACGCCTCTGGTTCTGGCTCAAGGATACGGGCGCGGGCGTCAGCGTGCTGATGGCGATGTCCACCGCACGCAAGACATTCGACTTCGAAAAGGAATTCGTGCAGACGCGCGATGCGGCCGGGGCCGCATTGGGCGCGCCGCCTGCCTCCCGCGCGCCCGACGGCGCTGGTTCCAAGGACTCGACTCGGTAACATCATGGATCTGACCCAAGTTTCGTCATCCCCCGCGCCGCGCGCTTCCGTCGCGGCCGAGCCGGCGCTCTTCGACGACCGGCCGTTCCTGCGCCGCCTGTCGCTCGTCGACTGGCTGTTCGCGCTGGCGCTCGTGGCCGGCGCGGGCTTCGCGCTCGCGCAATACCACGCGCACATGGATTACTACGACAAGGCCGTGCTGATCGGCACCGTGCCGGCGCTCATCGTGCTCGGCTGGCGCTGGAAGCCCGCGCGGCTCCTGATGGCGGCGATCGCCGCGCTGTCGCTGCTGTCGCTGCAGATCTATCAGGGCGACCTCGCGCGAGCGGATTCGGCGTTCCTGCTCAAGTACTTCCTGTCGAGCCAGTCGGCAATCCTGTGGATGAGCGCGCTCTTCGTGCTCGCCACCCTTTTTTACTGGATCGGCATGCTGTCGCGCTCCGAGTCCGGCGGTGCGATCGGCCAGAAGCTCACGTGGGTCGCCGTGCTGATGGGCTTCACCGGCTTGATGGTGCGCTGGTACGAGTCGTATCTGATCGGCGCGGACGTCGGTCACATTCCTGTGTCGAATCTGTACGAAGTATTCGTACTGTTCAGCCTCATCACCGCGCTCCTCTATCTGTATTACGAAGGGCATTACGGCACGCGCGCGCTGGGCGCGTTCGTGCTGCTCGTGATCAGCGCGGCGGTTGGCTTCCTGATGTGGTATTCGATCGCGCGCGACGCGCAGCAGATCCAGCCGCTCGTTCCCGCGCTGCAGAGCTGGTGGATGAAGATCCACGTGCCCGCGAACTTCATCGGCTACGGCAGCTTCGCGCTGTCGGCGATGGTCGCGGTCGCGTATCTGGTGAAGGAGCGCGGCGTGCTCGCCGATCGGCTGCCGGCGCTCGAAGTGCTCGACGACGTGATGTACAAGTCGATCGCGGTCGGCTTCGCATTCTTCACGATCGCGACGATCCTCGGCGCGCTGTGGGCGGCCGAGGCGTGGGGCGGCTACTGGAGCTGGGATCCGAAGGAAACCTGGGCGCTCATCGTGTGGCTGAACTATGCGGCGTGGCTGCACATGCGTCTGATGAAAGGGCTGCGCGGCGCGGTCGCCGCGTGGTGGGCGCTGACCGGCCTCCTCGTCACGACGTTCGCGTTCCTCGGCGTCAACATGTTCCTGTCCGGCTTGCACAGCTACGGCAAGCTGTAAGATCCGCGCCGTTCGAACGACTAATAACCGCCGACGCACTACGTGCCCGGCGGTTTTTTCTTGCGCCGGGCATTTGGCGGTACGCTGCCGAAACGGCTGGCGCGGAACTGGGTCCAAGGATTGTCGGGACGCGAGTGTCCCGACTGGCAGAACGGAGCATCGACATGTTGATCAAGAAGGCGCAGCGCGCAACGCTTGCCGGCGACGACATCCCGCGCAGCGAAATCACGCCGCAAGCGGTGTTCGAGAACCGCCGCCGTATCCTGCAGGCGGCGGGCGTCGCCGCGGCGGGCGGGCTCATCGGCGCGCACGGGCTCGCGTTCGCGGCTTACTCGTCGCCGGATCCGAAGGCGCGCAAGCTCGCTGCGCAGACCAATCCGAAGTTCGTCGTCCCTGAGAAGGTGACGTCGTTCAAAGACATCACGACCTATAACAACTTCTACGAATTCGGCACCGACAAGGGCGATCCGTCGCGCAACGCCGGCACGCTGCGGCCGCATCCGTGGCGCGTGTCGGTCGAGGGCGAGATCAGGAATCCGAAGGTCTACGACATCGACGAGCTGCTGAAGCTCGCGCCGCTCGAAGAGCGCGTGTACCGGCTGCGATGCGTCGAGGGCTGGTCGATGGTGATTCCGTGGATCGGCGTTCCGCTCGCGGAGCTCATCAAGCGAGTCGAGCCGACCGGCAACGCGAAATACGTGCAATTCATCACGCTCGCGGATCCGTCGCAGATGGCGGGGCTGTCGGCGCCGATCCTCGACTGGCCGTATTCCGAAGGACTGCGGATGGACGAGGCGATGAATCCGCTGACGCTGCTCACGATGGGCGTCTATGGACAGGTGCTGCCGAATCAGAACGGCGCGCCGGTGCGGGTGATCGTGCCGTGGAAATACGGCTTCAAGAGCGCGAAGTCGATCGTAAAGATCCGCTTCGTCGAGCATCAGCCGCCGACGAGCTGGAACACGTACGCGCCGAACGAATACGGCTTTTATTCGAACGTCAATCCGAACGTCGACCATCCGCGCTGGAGCCAGGCGACCGAGCGGCGCATCGGCGAAGACGGATTCTTCACGCCGAAGCGCAAGACGCTGATGTTCAACGGCTATGGCGATTGGGTCGCGTCGATGTATCGCGGCATGGATCTGAAGAAGTACTTCTGAGTAACGGCGAATGGAGAACGATATGCAACCCTCGACATTCGCCGGGACGACCGCGGGCGCCGGCGTGCGCGGCCGCGCGCCGCGCCGGGACGTTGGCCGGGCGGGCGGCGCGCCGCGCTGGCTCGCGCCCGTGAAGATCGCCGTGTTCGTCGCGTCGCTGTATCCGCTCGCGCGCATCGTGTTCTTCGGGATGACCGACCGGCTGGGCGCGAATCCGATCGAGTTCATCACGCGCTCGACGGGGCTCTGGACGCTCGTGTTCCTGTGCATCACGCTCGCCGTCACACCGCTGCGCCGGCTGACGGGCATCAACGCGCTGCTGCGGCTGCGGCGCATGCTCGGGCTCTACGCATTTTTCTACGCGATGCTGCACTTCACGACTTACATCTGGTTCGACAAGTGGTTCGACGTGATGGATATCGTGAAGGATGTCGTGAAGCGCCCGTTCATCACCGTCGGTTTCGTCGCGTTCGTGCTGCTGATTCCGCTCGCCGCGACGTCGCCGCGCGCGATCGCGCGTCGGCTCGGCCGGCACTGGCAGACGCTGCACAGGGCGATTTATGCGATCGCGACGTTCGGCATCCTGCATTTCTGGTGGATGAAGGCGGGCAAGCACGATCTCGTGCTGCCGAAGCTGTACGGCGTGATCGTGCTCGTGTTGCTCGGCTGGCGGGTAGCCGTGTGGGCGCGGCAGCGCTGGCGCGGGGCTCAGGCAGGCGGGCGTGTATCGTAGCGTGTCGCGTGTCGCGTACGCATTGCGCATATCGCATGTACGACGTATGTCGCATTGCGCGGCACGCACACAAAAAGGCGATGCCCGAATGAACGGACATCGCCTTTTGCCATTTGATCGGATCTCACCGGCTGGCCGCGCATGCGAGCCGGTGTTCGCTCACTTGCCGTCGGACAGGACCGATTCGCGCTCGAACAGGCTTTCGACCGTCTCGCGCGGCCGCACGAGATACGCGTTCGCGCCGTCGACGATCACCTCGGCCGCGCGCGGCCGCGTGTTGTAGTTCGAGCTCATCGTAAAGCCGTACGCGCCTGCGGAGCGAATCGCGAGCAGATCGCCCGGCGCGATCGCGAGCGATCGCTCGCGGCCGAGCCAGTCGCCGCTCTCGCAGACCGGACCGACGACGTCGTAGACCGCCGCCGCGATGTCCGTGCGCGGCTTCACCGGCTCGATTGCGTGAAACGCTTCGTACATCGCCGGACGTGCGAGATCGTTCATCGCCGCGTCGACGATCGCGAAGTTCTTTTCGTCGCCCTGCTTCAGGAATTCGACGCGCGTGAGCAGAATGCCCGCGTTGCCCGTCAGCGAGCGGCCCGGCTCGAACCATATCTCGCGATGGCCGTGGCCGCGCGCGTCGATGCGCTCGAGCACCGCGCGCACGTAGGCGCCGATGTCGGGCGGCGTTTCGTCGTCGTACGTGATGCCGAGCCCGCCGCCGACGTCGACGTGGTGGATCTTCACGCCGTCCGCCTCGATCTGCTCGACGAGGTCGAGCAGCTTGTCGATCGCGTCGAGGTACGGGCTCAGTTCGGTGATCTGCGAGCCGATGTGGCAGTCGATGCCGACCACATCGAGGTTCGGCAACGCGGCCGCCGCGCGGTAGGTCGCGCGCGCTTCGTCGAACGCAATGCCGAACTTGTTCGCCTTCAGCCCGGTCGAGATGTACGGGTGCGTTTTCGGATCGACATCCGGATTCACGCGCAGCGACACGGGCGCGCGCTTGCCGAGCGACGCTGCGACGGCGTTCAGCCGGTCGAGCTCCGGAATCGATTCGACGTTGAAGCATTTGACGCCCGCTTCGAGCGCGGCGCGCATTTCGTCCGCGCTCTTGCCGACGCCAGAGAACACGACGTCCTGCGCACGGCCGCCTGCCGCGAGCACGCGGGCGAGCTCGCCGCCCGACACGATGTCGAAGCCCGCGCCGAGCCGCGCGAACACGTTCAGCACGCCGAGGTTGCTGTTCGCCTTCACGGCGACGTGAATCGACGCGCGGCGGCCCGCGCACGCATTTGCATAGGCCTCGTAGGCCGCGGTGAGCGCGGCGCGCGAATAGACGAACAGCGGGGTGCCGAAACGATCGGCGAGTTCGGCGGCGGCGATGCGCTCGGCGTGGAGCGCGCCGTCGACATAGTCAAATGCAGCTTGAGTCATGCAGGATCGGTCATTGGGCGGAAGAGGCGCCGGACGCGGGTGCCGCCTGCGGCGTGCGTTGCGTCGACAGGTCGGGCGACAGCGTGAGCGGCGCGCCGGCGGCGCCGGATGCGCCGTTGTCGCGCACCGACGCCGTTTCGGCGTCGGGCGTCACGTCCGACGGCGGCAGCGTCTGTTCAGTTGGCTTGGGCGGCAGCGGCGGCACGACCGGCATGTACAGCGGGCCGCGCTGGCCGCAGCCTGCGAGCGCCAAAGCCGCTACAATCGCGCTCATCTGGAAAACGATACGCATGACCGTCCCTAAACAATTGAATCGATAGAGTTTAGCATGTCCGATACTGATTACCTGACCCGGGCCGAAGCCGTGCTGACGGCCGTCGAGCGGTCGGTCGACGACGCCAACGACGGCGACGCCGACATTGATCTCGAGCGCAACGGCAGCGTGCTCACGCTCACGTTCGAGAACGGCTCGAAGATCATCGTGAACCTGCAGCCGCCGATGCAGGAAGTCTGGATCGCCGCGAAAGCGGGCGGTTTCCATTACCGGTTCGTCGACGGCGCGTGGCGCGATACGCGCAGCGGCCAGGAGTTCTTCGCGGCGCTGACCGGCTACGCGACCCAGCAGGCCGGAATGCCGATCACGTTCAGCGCGTGATTCGGCTGCGGCGCGCAGGCGAGCGCACGCCGTGCGAGCGCCGCCGAGCAGAGCCCCAGATGGAAAAAGCGGCCGAAGGCCGCTTTTTCGTTTGGCGAACGACGCTCAGTTGCCGCCGCGGAACAGGTTCATGATGTCCTGCTTCTCCTGCTCGTCGACGTGCTCGGGCACGATGCTTGCGGAGTCGGGCGGCGCGGCTGGCAGGTTCACGCCGACCGTCGCGACGAAGCCGTGGCCCGGCGTGAACTGATCGAAATACAGTTCGCCGCCGAGCGTCGCGACGCCGTCGGGCATCGGCATCTTGTATTCCGGCACGTTCTTGAGCGCGGGGCCCATGTAGTCGATCCATACGGGCAATGCGAGACCGCCGCCGGTTTCGCGATCGCCGAGGCTGCGCGGGCTGTCGTAGCCGATCCACGCGATCGCCGCGAGCGTGTGCTGGTAGCCGCCGAACCACGCGTCGCGCGAGTCGTTCGTCGTACCGGTCTTGCCCGCGAGATCGGTACGCTTCAGCACGTTCGAGCGTGCGCCCGTGCCACGCTGTGCGACGCTCTGCAACAGGCTGTTCATCACGTACGCGTTGCGAGGATCGATCGCGCGCGGCGCGTTCTGCTCGGCGACGAGCGGCTGTGCGCGCGCGACCATGTTGCCGCTTGAATCGGTCACTTCGGCGATCAGATA
Source organism: Burkholderia sp. BDU5 (assembly GCF_001522845.1). Lineage (NCBI taxonomy): Bacteria > Pseudomonadati > Pseudomonadota > Betaproteobacteria > Burkholderiales > Burkholderiaceae > Burkholderia > Burkholderia sp. BDU5. The sequence goes on from NZ_LOWC01000116.1 coordinate 49,716, forward strand.
CGGATTGATCCGGTAGCCGCCGTTCGCGAACACCGAGAACGCGCCCGCCATTTGCAGCGGCGTGACGAGGCCCGCGCCGAGCGCCATCGGCAGGTAAGCCGGGTGGCGATCCGCGTCGAAGCCGAAGTGCGTGATGTACTGCTGTGCGTATTTGGGGCCGATGTGGTTGAGGATGCGGATCGACACCAGGTTGCGCGAGCGCTGCAGCGCGGTGCGCATCGACATCGGGCCTTCGAAGCCGCCGCCGTAGTTCTTCGGCTCCCACGGCTGGCCGCCCGTTTCGGCGGCGCTGAAGTAAAGCGGGCCGTCGTTGATGATCGTCGCGGGGCCGAGCCCCTTGTCGAGCGATGCCGAGTAGATGAACGGCTTGAACGACGAGCCCGGCTGTCGCCACGCCTGCGTTACGTGGTTGAACTTGTTCTTGTTGAAATCGAAGCCGCCGATCAGCGAGCGGATCGCGCCGTCCTGCGGAACGATCGAAACGAACGCGCCTTCGACCTGCGGCAACTGCCCGATCGCCCATGAGCCGTCGTCGTTCTTGAAGACGCGCACGATCGCGCCGGGGCGGATCCGCTTGTTCGGCTGCGCATTCGTCGACAGCGAGCTGGCGGCGAAGCGCAGATCGTCGCCGCTCACCGTTGCGTCGCCGCCGTTCGAGAATACGACGCGAATCTGCCGCGGGCTCGCCTCGGTGACGACGGCCGCGATCAGCTCGCCGTTGTCCGGATGATCGACGAGCGCGTCGTCGATCGCCTGCTCGCGGTCGTCCGCGTTCGCGGCAAGCTCGATGAAGCCTTCCGGCCCGCGATAGCCGCGGCGCCGGTCATACGTCATCAGGCCCTTGCGCAGCGCGCGGTACGCGAGCGTCTGGTCTGCGGAATCGATCGTCGTGACGACGTTGAGCCCGCGCGTGTACGCCTCGTCCTTGTACTGCGCGTACATCATCTGCCGCACCATCTCGGCGATGTATTCCGCGTGCACGCTGTATTCACGGCTCGGGCTCTTGACGACGAGCGGCTCGGCGATCGCCTCGTCGTACTGTTCGCGCGTGATGAAGTTCAGTTCGAGCATCCGCTGCAGGATGTACTGCTGCCGGACCTTCGCGCGCTTCGGGTTGGCGACCGGATTGTACGCGGACGGTGCTTTCGGCAGGCCGGCCAGCATCGCCGCCTCGGCAAGCGTGATGTCCTTCAGATCCTTGTTGAAGTAAGCGTGCGCCGCTGCGGCGAAGCCGTACGCGCGCTGCCCCAGAAAGATCTGATTCATGTAGACCTCGAGAATCTGATCCTTCGTCAGCGCGCGCTCGATCCGGTACGCGAGCAGCATCTCGTAGATCTTGCGGGTGTACGTTTTCTCGCTCGACAGGAAGAAGTTGCGCGCGACCTGCATCGTGATCGTGCTCGCGCCCTGTGTCGCATGGCCGTTCGTCAGTGCGACGATGCCGGCGCGGATGATGCCTGTCAGATCGACGCCGCCGTGTTCGTAGAAGCGCGCGTCCTCGATTGCGAGCACCGCTTTCTTCAGCGAATCCGGGACGTCCTGAAGATGGACGATGTCCCGGCGCTCCTCGCCGAATTCGCCGATCAGCACGTGATCCGCCGTGTAGATGCGCAGTGGCACCTTCGGTCGGTAGTCGGTCAGTGCGTCGAGCGACGGCATGTTCGGCGACGCGACGACGAGCGCGTAGCCGAGCACGAGCCCGACGCAGGCTGCGAGCGCCACGCACACGCCTGCGACACCGAGCGCGAGCTTCAGCCACAGCGGGCGGCGGCGAAGCTCGGGCGGGGGAGGCGGGGACGTAGGATTCGTAGATTGCATAGGCACACCAAAAAAACAGTCCCGCGATTATAGCTGCCCGGTTTTGCCGGACTCCGGAAGGTTCCGGACGGGAACCGGCGCGGCGCGGCCACGCGGCGCGCCGATGACTCACTGTAGCGCGCTTGTAGCCGGGCGGCGCAGGCGTTGGCCGTTCGGCAGACTCCCGGCGCGCCGGGCGGCTTTGCAAAATGGCTCCGTATCGCGCTTCGACGGGAGGCGCGTTCATGGAGGACAGGGATGCAAGAACGTTCGTGGTGGTCGATCGGCCGACGCTTTGCAGCGGGGATCGACGTAAACCGGCGCGCGGTGCGAATCGCGGTGCTGAGTCGGCGCGTTCGCGGCGGCACGGTGCGGCTCGAGGCGCTCGACGCGGAGCCGCTGCCGGCCGGTGTGTTCGACGAGCCGGCCGACGCTGATTGGTCGGCTGTGGCGGCAGCGCTGGCGACGGCGCTCGGCCGATCGCCGCGGGCGCGGCCGCCGGTAGGCATGGCGCGGCGGACGATGGTGGGCGTGATGGCGCTGCCGGACGGCGCATTCTCGACCGCGACGCTCGCGTGGCCGCGCGGCGAAGCCGGGGCGGCCGTCGAGTCTGCCGTGCGCGCGGCGGCCGAGCGGCTCACCGGGCTCGCGCGCGACGCGCTCGCGGTCGATTGGTGTGTAAACGACGCGGTTGCCCCGCGCGAGGTTGCGTTCGCGACGGCGGCGCACGTGCATCTCGATGTGCGGATGGAGGCCGCCGCGTCGGCCGGTATCGAACTCATCGCGGTCGACGGCGAGCCGCCCGCCGCGTTGCGGGCGATACGTCATGTCGCCGTACGCGAGGTCGACGAGGGCGAGCCGTATCTCGGTATATGGATCGGCGAGGGCGGCGTGCACGGCTGGCTCGTGTCGGCCGACGCGGTCGCCGCGCAGATCCGCTATCCGGCACTCGAACACGCGGATCTTGCCGATGCGCTGCGCGAACTCGCACGGGCCGGCGCGCCGCGCTGTGCGTTCGTCGCCGGGGATCTGGAATGGCTCGGCGGCGCACAGATTTCGCTCGCCGACGTCGGCGACCTGCTCGGCTGCATCGTCCTGCCGTTCGAATGTGCGGCGTGCGGTCCGCTGGGTGCGATCGACGAGGCGTATGCCCATTCGCCGGGTTTCGCGGTGGCGTACGGGCTCGCGCTGCGCGGGGTGTTCGAATGACGCCGAGCGCAGCGAGCGGCGCGGTGCCGCGCGATCCGCAGATACGGCGCGCATGGCTTGGCGGCTTCAATCTGCTGCCGCACCGGGCGCGCGATGCGCGCCGTGCGCGGCGGCGCGTGCTCGGCGAGTTGGCTGCCGCCGCCTGGGCGGGGCTTGCGGGCATTGCGCTATGGCGCGTCGGCCGCTCGTTCGAGCGCGCCCGCTTCGATGCGCAGCGGGCGCTGATGGAGCGCCGGCTTGCCGCGTGGGCGCCGCAATTGAAAGAAGCGGAGCAGGCGGCGCGCTTGCGCGATGCCGAGCGCGAACGCGCGGCGTTGGCGATCGGGCGTGCCGAGCCGCACGCACGCACGGTCGATCTGTTCGACGCACTGCAGCAGTTGCGCTACGACGGCGTGCGGCTGCGTTCGATCCGCTGCGACGGGCACGAGGCGCTGCTCGAAGCGAGCGCGCTCGATCACGGGTCGGCCGAGCGCTGGCTGCGCGAGCTCGAGGCTGCGCAGCGCGGCTGGACGATGGAGGTCGCAGGCTTGCAGGCCGCGCGGGCAGCATGGGGGCGCGAAGCGGGCGGTGGCCGGTCGCTTGCCTTCTCGGTGCGGATTCGCTGGCCCGGGGGCCGGCAAAGCCGCGTCGCCGGCGTCGCGACACGCGCGCGGGCGGGCATACGGGAGGGCGCGTGAATATGCCGGATGGACGATCGGCGGCCTGGCTCGCCTGGATGCGGCTTGCCGATTTTCGCCGGATTTCGGGCGCCGGTTGGCGGGCCGCGGCGGGAGCAGCGCTCGCAGGCGGCGTGTTCGCGTGCGGCGCGCACGCGGGCCGCGACGCGGATTGGGGCGGCGTCGAGCAAAGCAGAATGGCACTCGAAGCAGTTGCTTCGCGCGAGGCCCGTGCGCGGCGACTCCTTGCCGCGCCGCCGGCATCGTCTGCGGGCCATGGCCGCTCGCTGGGCGAACGGCAGACACCCGCAGATCTCGCGCTGCGAATTGCCAGTTACGCGGACGCGAGCGGGTTGCGGATGCGCAAGCTCGAACGAATCGAAGGCGAGCGCGCCGACGAACGGCGTGACGACGGCGGTGTTTACGCGTTCGCGATGAGTGCGGAAGGCGACTTTGGTGCGCTGTACCGCTTTCTGTCGGGGCTTGCTGCGTTGCCTGCGCTCATCGTGCCTATCGCGACAAGCGTGAAGCGCGACGGCGGCGCCACCACCGTGCTCGACGCCCGGCTCGATGTATGGCCGGCGCTGCCGGCCGGTGCCGGACAGCGGCCCGCGAACGTGCGCGAGGCGCCGTTCGCCGATCCTTTTTCGACGATACCGATGCTGGCCGTCGAAGGCGCCGCCGACGCGGCGCGACTCGTCGGCGTGCTTCGCGACCGGCGCAGCGGGCTCGCGCTGTTCGAGCGCGGCGACGACGCGTGGTCCATCGCGCCGGGGCAGAGGATCGGCGGCGATCGCCTCGCGCGGATCGAAGCCGGCGGCGTTACGCTCGCGACGCACGACGGCAGGCGTCGCGTAATGACGGTGGGGGGCGCGACAGGATGATGCGCGGATTCGCTCGATTATTGATAGGGTGCGCGATCGCAACGGCGGGCGAGGCTGCGGCGTCGCTGCCGCCTTTGCCCGCTGGGGCGCCCGTTGGGTGGTCGGCGGCCGCATCGGTCGGGCCGGCGGATCGCGCGCCGTTGCCGGTAGCGGCGTGGCGAGCCGATTCCGCACGCGCTTCGGTTGCGGAACGGCTGCAAGACGTAGGCGACGAGGGCGGTGCAGCCGAACTCGCCGACGACGTGGCGCAGGCGGCGAACGGCGTGGCGCAGGCGGCCGGGGCGTCTGTCGATTCGGCGTCGGCCGGCGTCGCATCGGCAGCCGGCATTGCGCCGGGGCCCGCGCAAACGGCGGACGCCGCGCTGGAAGGGCCACCCGTTCCGCTTGCGCCGGCGCAGCGAATGAGCGATGAGCCTCGCTCGCTGTCGCCGGACGCCGACGCCGCCACGGCCACAGCCACCGCCACCGCCACAGCCATCACCCCCGCCGGCACCATCGCCGAATCCGACGACGATCACCCGATCTCCCTCAACCTGCAGCAGGCGAGCCTCGCCGCGGTCTTCGACGCGTTCGCGCGCTTCACGGGCCTCAATATAGTTGTCAGCGAGCGCGTGCACGGCACCGTGTCGTTGCGTCTGAACCATGTTCGCTGGCGCAGCGCGTTCGACGCGCTGCTGGAAGCACACGGTCTCGCGATGGCGCGGCGCGGCAGCGTGATATGGATCGCGCCCGTCGCCGAACTTGCGGAGCGCGAGCGCCTGCGTTTCGACGCGCACGCACGCGCCGCGGAGCTCGAGCCGCTCGCGAGCCGCAGCTTCATGCTTCGCTACGCGCGTGCGGCCGACGTGCAGCGCCTCCTCGCCGGCTCGGCCGGACAGCGGACCCTGTCGAAGCGCGGCTCGGCGCTCGCCGATCCTCGGACAAATCTGCTGTTCGTTACCGACCTGTCGGGACGTCTCGCACAGATTGCCGATCTGATCGGCAAGCTCGATACGCCGTCGCGGCAAGTGTTGATCGAAGCGCGGATCGTCGAGGGTGACCGCGGGTTCTCGCGCAATCTCGGCGCGCGCCTCGCGCTGCGTGCGCCCGATGCGGGCGATCGAGCGACGGGCGTCGTCGCCGGCCGCAACGGCACGCTGGCCGACCTCACCGCACGGCCGATCGGCGGCTTCGACGCGGCGACCGCCGGTCTGACGCTGTTTGCCGCGCGTGCGAGCCGCTTGCTCGACGTCGAGCTGAGCGCGCTCGAGTCGGAGGGCCGGGGACAGATCGTGTCGAGCCCGCGGGTCGTGACGGCTGACCGGACGAAGGCCGTCGTCGAGCAGGGCGCCGAGCTGCCGTATCAGGCGAAGGTCGGCAACGGCGTATCCGGCGTCCAGTTCCGACGCGCAACCCTCAAGCTCGAAGTCGAGCCGCAGATCACGCCCGACGGGCGCGTGATTCTCGATCTCGATGTCGCGAAGGACAGCGTCGGCGAGGAAACCGCATCCGGCCCCGCGATCCATACGAAGCACGTGCAGACGCGCGTCGAGGTCGAAAACGGCGGAACCGTGTCGATCGGCGGGATTTTCGAGAGCGACGACCGCGACGATGTGACTCGCGTGCCGCTCTTGGGCAAAATACCAGTGTTGGGCGCGCTTTTCAGGCACCGGGCGTTGCGCGCGCAGCGCAGCGAACTCGTCGTCTACATCACGCCGACCGTCGTGATCGGGCCCTGAACCCCGTGGGAGCCAGGCTCGACAAGGCGGGCGCTTTGCCAGTAAGCTGCGCGACACACTCACTGAAGCAGAGGAAGCCGTTGCAAGCGCGGGACCCACACGTGAACGTAATTTTCGTCGGACTCATGGGGGCGGGTAAAACCACCGTGGGCCGGGCGGTCGCGCGCCGGCTCGACAGACCGTTCTTCGATTCGGATCACGAGATCGAGGCGCGCACGGGTGCGCGCATTCCGGTCATCTTCGAACTCGAAGGCGAGGCCGGCTTCCGCGACCGCGAGGCGCAGATGATCGCCGAGCTCACGCAGCGCGAGAACATCGTGCTGGCGACGGGCGGCGGCGCGATCCTGCGTCCCGAAAACCGCGAACGCCTGCATTCGCGCGGCCTTGTCGTCTATCTGCGCGCGAATCCGCACGACCTCTGGCTGCGCACGCGCAAGGACAAGAACCGCCCGCTGTTGCAAACCGACGATCCGAAAGCCAAGCTCGAAGCGCTGTACGAGGCGCGCGATCCGCTCTATCGCGAATGCGCGCACTTCGTCATCGAGACCGGCCGGCCGTCCGTCAACGGGCTCGTCAACATGGTGCTGATGCAGCTCGAGATGGCGGGCATCGTCGCCAAGCCAATACAAGCATGATTACCGTCAACGTCGACCTGGGCGAGCGCGCCTATCCGATTCACATCGGCGCCGATCTGATCGGCCGCACCGAACGCTTCGCGCCGCATATCGCGGGTGCGTCCGTCACGATCGTCACGAACACGACCGTCGATCCGCTCTACGGCGACAAGCTGCGCGCGGCACTCGCGCCGCTCGGCAAGCGTGTGTCGACCGTCGTCTTGCCCGACGGCGAAGCGTACAAGAATTGGGAAACCCTCAATCTGATCTTCGACGGCCTGCTCGAGCAGCACGCCGATCGCAAGACGACGCTGATCGCGCTCGGCGGCGGCGTGATCGGTGACATGACGGGCTTTGCCGCCGCGTGCTACATGCGCGGCGTGCCGTTCATCCAGGTGCCGACGACGCTCCTGTCGCAGGTCGATTCGTCGGTCGGCGGCAAGACGGGCATCAACCACCCGCTCGGCAAGAACATGATCGGCGCGTTTTACCAGCCGCAAGCGGTGATCGCCGATATCGGCGCGCTGTCGACGCTGCCCGATCGCGAGCTCGCGGCGGGTGTCGCCGAGATCATCAAGACGGGCGCGATCGCCGACGCCGAATTCTTCGACTGGATCGAAGCGAACGTCGATTCGCTGAATCGCCGCGATCCGGGTGCGCTCGCGCACGCGGTCAAGCGCTCGTGCGAGATCAAGGCGAGCGTCGTCGCCGCGGACGAGCGCGAAGGCGGCCTGCGCGCGATCCTGAACTTCGGCCATACGTTCGGGCACGCAATCGAAGCGGGTCTCGGCTACGGCGAATGGCTGCACGGCGAAGCGGTCGGCTGCGGGATGGTGATGGCGGCCGATTTGTCGGTGCGCGTCGGCCATCTCGACGAAGCGTCGCGCGCGCGGCTGCGCAAGGTCGTCGAGGCCGCGCATCTGCCGACGCGCGCGCCGAGCCTGGGCGATGCGCGCTACGTCGAGCTGATGCGCGTCGACAAGAAGGCGGAAGCGGGCGCAATCAAGTTCATTTTGCTAAAACGCTTCGGCGAGACGATCATTAGCCAGGCGCCGGACGACGCCGTTTTCGCGACGCTGGCGGCAAGCACCCAGTAACGCGACGCGGGCCGATCCGGCGCATTTGACGTGGAGGACACGACACGGTGAGCGAAATACCCGGCGGCATCCCACGCGAAACGCGCGACGCGCAACCCGCGCGCGCGCGCGGCGAGCAGACGATCCCTGTCGCTGCGCCGACCACCGCCGCGCTCGAAGCGCATCTTGCGCCGTATGCGGCGCACGCGTCGCAATCGCGCGGCCGGCGCTATCCCGAGGCGCCGCCCGCCGCGCGTACCGAGTTCCAGCGCGATCGCGACCGCATCGTGCACTCAACCGCGTTCAGACGACTCGAATACAAGACGCAGGTCTTCGTGAACCACGAAGGCGATCTGTTCCGCACGCGTCTCACGCACAGTCTCGAAGTCGCGCAGATCGCCCGCTCCGTCGCGCGCAACCTGCGCCTGAACGAAGATCTCGTCGAAGCAATCTCGCTCGCGCACGATCTCGGCCACACACCGTTCGGCCACGCGGGGCAGGACGCGCTCAACGCGTGCATGCGCGACTACGGCGGCTTCGAGCACAATCTGCAGAGCCTTGCCGTCGTCGACGAGCTCGAGGAGCACTACGGCGCGTTCAACGGGCTGAATCTGTGCTTCGAGACCCGCGAAGGGATTCTCAAGCACTGCTCGCGCGAGAACGCGCGCAAGCTCGGCGAACTCGGCGAGCGGTTCCTGCAGGGCTGGCAGCCGTCGCTCGAAGCGCAGCTCGCGAACATCGCGGACGAAATCGCGTACAACAATCACGACGTCGACGACGGCCTGCGCTCGGGTCTCATCACGATCGAGCAACTCGCGGAAGTCGAGCTGTGGCAAGGCCATTACGAGGCGGCGCTCGCCGAGTACCCGCATCTCGAAGGCCGCCGCCTCGTGCACGAGACGGTGCGCCGGATCATCAACACGCTGATCGTCGATCTGATCGACGCGACGACGCACAATCTCGCGCGCCACGCCCCGGCGTCGCTCGACGACGTGCGCGCGGCGCCGCCCCTCGTCGCGCACGGCGAGCGGATCGCCGCGCAGGCGGCGGCGCTCAAGCGCTTCCTGTTCAAGAACCTGTACCGTCACTACCGCGTGATGCGGATGGCGAGCAAGGCGCAACGAGTCGTCACCGGCCTCTTCAACGCGTTCACCGGCGACCCGCGCCTGCTGCCGCCCGACTATCAGGCGGCGGACGCCGCGCAGCAGCCGCGCCTCGTCGCGCACTACATCGCCGGCATGACCGATCGCTTTGCGCTGAAAGAGTATCAACGCTTGTTTGTCATGGACGAAAACTAAACTGTCCGGCTCGCCGCGTCCGGCGCGGACGGGCGGCGGTGCGGCGCGTGTTGCCCGGACCGAGGAGAAAAGGAGAGAGGTCGATGAAATACAAGACGCTGGTTCGTTCGCTCGCGTTCGGGAGCGTGCTTTGGTTCGGCGCGCAGCAGGCGGCGTGCGCTGCCACCGAGATCCAGTTCTGGCATGCGATGGAGGCGGCGCTCGGCGAGCGCGTGAACGACATCGCCGCGCAATTCAACGCATCGCAAACTGACTACAAGATCGTGCCGGTCTTCAAGGGAGCCTACGACCAGGCGCTCGCGGCGGGCATCGCCGCATATCGCAGCGGCAACGCGCCGGCGATCCTGCAGGTGTACGAAGTGGGCACGGCGACGATGATGCAGGCGAAGAAGGCGGTGCTGCCCGTGTCCGACGTGTTTCGCCAGGCGGGCGTGCCGCTCGACGAGAAGGCGTTCGTGCCGACGGTCGCAAGCTATTACAGCGATGCGAAGACGGGGCACCTCGTGTCGATGCCGTTCAACAGCTCGACGCCCGTGCTGTATTACAACAAGGACGCGTTCAAGAAGGCGGGGCTCGATCCGAACCAGCCGCCGAAGACGTGGGCCGACGTGAAGACCGACGCGGAAAAGCTGAAGAAAGCGGGCTACGCGTGCGGCTACACGACGGGCTGGCAGGGCTGGATTCAGCTCGAGAACTACAGCGCGTGGCACGGCCTGCCGTTCGCGACGCGCAACAACGGCTTCGACGGCGCCGATGCGACGCTCGACTTCAACAAGCCGCAGCAGATCGCGCACATCCAGTTCCTGCAGGACATGGCGAAGGACGGCACGTTCACGTACGTCGGCCGCAAGGACGAGGCGACCGCGAAGTTCTACAGCGGCGACTGCGCGATCATGACGACGTCGTCGGGCGCGCTCGCGACGATCCACAAGTATGCGAAGTTCGACTTCGGCACCGGGATGATGCCGTACGACGCGAACGTGAAGGGCGCGCCGCAGAACGCGATCATCGGCGGCGCGAGCCTATGGGTGCTTGCGGGCAAGGATCCGGCCACGTATAAGGGCGTCGCGAAATTTCTCGCGTATCTGAGCTCGCCCGCCGTCGCCGCGAAGTGGCACGAAGACACGGGCTACCTGCCCGTGACGACCGCCGCGTACGATCTCGCGCGCGAACAGGGCTTCTACGCGAAGCATCCTGGCGCGGACACCGCGATCAAGCAGATGATGAACAAGCCGCCGCTGCCGTATACGAAGGGGCTGCGGCTCGGCAACATGCCGCAGATCCGCACGATCGTCGACGAGGAGCTCGAGCAGGTGTGGGCGCAGAAGAAGACGCCGAAGGCGGCGCTCGATTCGGCCGCCGCGCGCGGCGACGAGCTGCTGCGCCGCTTCGAGAAGTCGGGCGGTTGAGCGCCCGCCGCCGCCGCGCGTCGCAGCCGCCGTCGCAGTCCGCCCGCATCGCTTCGCGCGCGGGCGGGCCGCGCCGGCCGCCGCGCGCAGCAGCATTCGTCTGACGTCTGTTCGGAATCCTGTCGATGACACCTCGTTCCCGTTTCGGCGCGAGCGCCTTGCCGTACATGCTCGTCGCGCCGCAGCTCGCGATCACCGCGATCTTCTTTCTATGGCCGGCGGGCGTCGCGCTCTGGCAGTCGACGCAGATGCAGGATGCGTTCGGCACGTCGAGCGAGTTCGTCGGCTTCGGCAACTTTGCGCACCTGTTCGCCGATCCGCTCTACGTCGAGTCGTTCAAGACGACGCTCGCATTCAGCGCGAGCGTGACCGTCTGCGGGCTCGTCATGTCGCTGCTGCTCGCCGCATGCGCCGATCGCGTGATTCGCGGCGCTCGCGCGTATCGGACGCTCCTCATCTGGCCGTACGCGGTCGCGCCGATGATCGCCGCCGTGCTGTGGGCGTTCCTGTTCAATCCGAGCATCGGCGTGATCACGTATGCGCTCGCGCACTTCGGGGTCGTCTGGAATCACGCGCTGAACGGCGGCCAGGCGATGCTGCTCGTCGTGATCGCGTCGGTGTGGAAGCAGGTCAGCTACAATTTCCTGTTCTTCTACGCGGGATTGCAGGCGATTCCGCGCTCGCTGATCGAGGCGGCGGCGATCGACGGCGCGGGCCCCGTGCGGCGCTTTTTTCACATCGCGCTGCCGCTGCTGTCGCCGACGAGCTTCTTCCTGCTCGTCGTCAATCTCGTCTACGCGTTCTTCGACACGTTCCCGGTGATCGACGCCGCCACCGCGGGCGGCCCGGGGCAGAGCACGAAGACGCTGATCTACAAGATCTACGCGGAAGGTTTTCAGGGGCTCGACATCGGCAGCTCGGGCGCGCAATCGGTCGTGCTGATGGCGATCGTCGTCGTGCTGACGGTCGTCCAGTTCCGCTTCGTCGAGCGGAGGGTGCAATACGCATGATCGAGAATCGCAAGGGCTTCGACCTGTTCTGCCACGCGGTGCTGATCGCCGGGATCGCGGTCATCGTGTTTCCGGTGTACGTCGGCTTCTGCGCGGCGACGATGAATGCGCACGAAGTGTTCACGGTGCCGCTGCGGCTCGTGCCGAGCACGCATCTCGTCGAGAACGTCGCCGCCGTCTGGCGGCGCGGCAGCGGCGGGATGACGACGCCGTTCGGCACGCTGCTCGTGAACAGCATCGTGATGGCGCTCGTGATCGCGGTAGGCAAGATCGCGGTATCGATCCTGTCCGCGTACGCGATCGTCTATTTCCGCTTTCCGCTGCGCAATGCCGCGTTCTGGCTGATCTTCGTCACGCTGATGCTGCCCGTCGAGGTGCGGATCTTTCCAACCGTGCAGGTCGTATCGACGCTGCATCTGACGAACAGCTACGCGGGCCTGACGCTGCCCCTCATCGCATCGGCGACGGCGACGTTCCTGTTCCGGCAGTTCTTCATGACGCTGCCGGACGAGCTCGTCGATGCCGCGCGCATCGACGGCGCGGGGCCGCTGCGTTTCTTCTGGGACGTCGTGCTGCCGCTGTCGAAGACGAGCATCGCGGCGCTTTTCGTAATCACGTTCATCTATGGCTGGAATCAATATCTGTGGCCGATTTTGATCACGACCGACGCGTCGCTGACGACGGCCGTCGTCGGCATCAAATCGATGATCGCGAGCGGGGACGCCGCGACCGAGTGGCATCTCGTGATGGCGGCGACGCTCGTCGCGATGCTGCCGCCGCTCGTCGTCGTGCTCGCGATGCAGCGCTGGTTCGTGCGCGGTCTCGTCGATTCGGAAAAATGAAACGCAATCTGGAGGATGTCGAAGCATGGCCGCGCTGAGCTTGAAGGGCGTCAGGAAAAGTTACGACGGCGCGCAATACGTGCTGCACGGGATCGACGTCGACATCGCCGACGGCGAGTTCGTCGTGCTCGTCGGGCCGTCTGGCTGCGGGAAATCGACGCTGTTGCGGATGATCGCCGGCCTCGAGACGGTGACGGAAGGCGAGATCGAGATCGGCGGCCGCGTCGTCAACGCGCTCGAGCCGAAGGATCGCGACATCGCGATGGTGTTCCAGAACTACGCGCTGTATCCGCACATGACGGTCGCGCAGAACATGGGCTACGGGCTCAAGATCCGCGGTGTCGAGCGCGCGCTGATCGACGCGCGCGTGCAGGCGGCCGCGCAGATCCTCGAGCTCGGGCCGCTCTTGTCGCGGCGGCCGCGCGAGCTGTCGGGCGGGCAGCGGCAGCGCGTCGCGATGGGGCGCGCGATCGTGCGCGAGCCGTCGGTGTTCCTGTTCGACGAGCCGCTGTCGAACCTCGACGCGAAGCTGCGCGTGCAGATGCGTCTCGAGATCCAGCGGCTGCACGCGCGCCTCGCGACGACGAGCGTCTACGTGACGCACGACCAGATCGAAGCGATGACGCTCGCGCAGCGCGTGATCGTGATGAATCGCGGCTATGCGGAGCAGATCGGCGCGCCCGTCGACGTGTACGAGAAACCGGCGACGACGTTCGTCGCGAGCTTCATCGGCTCGCCGGCGATGAACCTGCTGCACGGGCGGCTGTCCGAAGACGGCGCGGCGTTCGACGTCGCGGACGGCGGCCCCAGGCTGCCGGTCGCGGGCGCGGCGGGGGCGGGCGTCGGCCGCGAGATCGCGCTCGGGCGCGAATGGATACTCGGCGTGCGCCCCGAGCACATGACGCCGCAGCCGGGCGCGGCGCCTGCATCGCTCGCGGTCGATTCGTGCGAACTGCTCGGCGCGGACAACCTCGCGCACGGCCGCTGGGGCACGCACGACGTCGCGGTGCGGCTGCCGCACGCGATGCGTCCGGCGCGCGGCGAGACGCTACCCGTCGCGCTGCCCGCGCAGCATCTGCATTTCTTCGATCCGGCGACGGGCAAGCGCGCCGGCTGATGCGACCCACCGCTTCCGACGAGACTGCGATGACGATCCTGCAAACCTGGCTTTATCCGCGCGTGGTCGCGCACCGCGGCGGCGGCGCGCTCGCGCCGGAAAACACGCTGGCCGCGCTCGACACGGGCGCGCGCTACGGACACACGATGGTCGAATTCGACGCGAAGCTGTCGGCAGACGGCGTCGCGTTCCTGCTGCACGACGATACGGTCGAGCGCACGTCGAACGGAACGGGGCCCGCGCGCGCGATGCGCTACGCGGCCCTCGAGGCGCTCGACGCCGGCGCGTGGTTCGATGCGCGCTTTTCGGGCGAGCGGATGCCGACGCTCGCGCAGGCGGCGGCGCGCTGCCTTGCGCTCGGTCTGGCGGCGAACGTCGAGATCAAGCCGTGCCCGGAGCGCGACGAAGAAACGGGACGCGTCGTCGCGGCGGAAGCGGCCGCGCTGTGGCGCGCCGCCGCCGTGCCGCCGCTGCTGTCGTCGTTCTCGGCGGCGGCGCTCGACGCCGCGCGCGCGGCGGCGCCGGATCTGCCGCGCGGGATGCTGTACGAGGAGATTGCGGCCGATTGGCAGGAGGAGACACAAAGGCTCGGCTGCGTGTCGCTGCACGCGCATCACGCGCAATTCAACGAGGCGCTCGTGCGCGACGTTAAAGCGGCGGGGCTGCGCATTCTCGCGTACACGGTGAACGACCCCGCGCGGGCCCGCGAACTCGTGCAGTGGGGCGTGGACGTCATTTGCACGGACCGGATCGACGTGATCGGGCCGGGCTTTGCCGATCGTGAAGGATGAAATCGGCGGTTTGCGTGCAATGCAGGAACGAAACCGCTCCGGCGGAACCCCGCCGGAGCAAGAGGCGATGACCGCCTCGTAACCTCAAGAAAATTCCGCTACAAATTGCAGCGGAATTAACCATTCCCCAAATATTCGACTACGCTTAGAAACGGTAGCCGATGTTCAGGTAGGTCACGATCGGGTTCAGTCGGATCTTCGCCTGCGAGGTTTGCGTGAGCGTACCGATTGGCGTCGGGCGTTGCGTCGTCAGCGTAGCCGTCAGGCTCACCGGAATATACGAGACGGAAAGCCCGCCGAACCAGTGATCGGTGAAGTTGTAGGTGAAGCCTGCGTTGAGGACGGGCGCCCACTGGTTACTCGTCGTCACGCTCGTCGGACCGCCGAGCACGCCTTGCTGGAAGACGCTGTTGGTGATCTTGGCGCCGGTGAACCAGATGTAGGAAGCGCCGACGCCCACGTATGGCCGGAACTTCGCTTTCGCATCGTTGAAGTAATACTTGAGCAGGAGCGCTGGGCTCCATTGGTATGCATGGCCAAGTACACCGAATCGTTGCAGCGAGCCCTCGCCGTTCAGATTGAACCTTGGCGGGATCCCGGCGACCAATTCAGTGACGATGTGATCCGTCACGAAGTAGCCGGCGGCCAAACCGATGGTATCGGCATTGTCGATGCCGGCTCCCGTGTTGGGCACCGATTGGTTGACAGGCGTGCCGCCGACGTTCATGACTTTCAGCGGATCGCTGCTGTCCTGAGGGGCGAGGTGGAACCAGCCGGTCGTGACGTAGAAGCTACCTGCGGATTGCGCGTGCGCTGCGGTCGCGGCTGCCGCAAAAGCGAGCGCAACGGCCCCCGTAATGGCCATTTTTTGTTTCATCCTTTGTCTCCTCCGATAAAAGGGCGTGCTCATTATGACGACGGCGTTTCAAACAGAACAGAGTTGTAAGCTAGAGCATTTTCCCTAGAATTCGCACGACCGTGCGTATTCCCGCACCGCGACGGGCTTTGACGCGGACGCACTTATACGAGCCTTCGGGTATTTCCTAACGCGATCAAACGGACATTCAGCATGGCACGGCTAGCACGACTTTACGTTCCCGATCAGCCGCAGCACGTGATTCTACGCGGCCTGGATCAGCAACCGGCGTTCGTCGACGACCAGGATTACGAATTATTCATCGATTGCCTGAAGGCGGCGGCGCGCGATCATCATCTGGCGGTGCATGCATACGTGCTGCTGCCGCGCCAGGTCCAGCTTCTTGTGACGCCGAGCGACGAGGCCAGCCTGCCGAAAGCGATGCAGGCGGTCGGCCGCCGCTACGTCGCGCATTTCAACCGGCGCTACTCGCGACGCGGCACGTTGTGGGAAGGGCGCTATCGCGCGACCGTGATCGAGGGCGAGCGCTACTTTCTGCTCGCGAGCCGCGTCGTCGAGATAAGCCCGGTGCGCGCGCAACTCGTGACGAGCCCCGAAGCGTACCGCTGGTCGAGCTATCGCCATCACGTCGGCCTCACCGTCGATAGCCTGATCACCGACCATCCGCTGTACTGGGCGCTCGGCAACACGCCGTTCGAGCGGCAGCGCGCGTACAAGGAGCTGTGCGAGCAGCCGCTCGACGAGCGCCAGGCCGATCAGCTCCAGCAGGCGACGCTGAAGGGCTGGGTGCTGGGTGGCGAGACCTACCGCGAATGGGCGGCGCGCACGGCGAACCGGCGCGTGTCGCCGCTGCCGCGCGGGCGGCCCCGCAAGGTGCGCGAGAACACGCCGCCCATCCAGCAGTGAGCGCGTCGACGGCGGCGCGCAAGGCGGCACCCGAGGGCGCCGCTTATTTTTGCCCCATTTTGATGCTGCCCCAATAAATGTGCATGATCGCGCACCAAGATGATAATTGGGGGCAAATCATTGGCATTAATTTGCTATTCCATTGATTCGTCGCGTATATTCCGAATTCCGGCGGTCCGGGCGCGGTGCGCTCTGTCCCGGCCGGCCGCGTTGCGCTCCACCGGGAGGCGGGGGCGACGGGCAACAAGCAAATGGTTCAACGGCCGTTAGGCCCATTACAGACGGTGTCCCCATGATCGACCACCAGAAGCCGCAGAGCGCGATTCCCGCCGCGCAAGGTCTGTACGACCCGCAAAACGAGCACGATGCCTGTGGCGTCGGCTTCGTCGCTCACATCAAGGGCAAGAAGACCCACGAAATCGTAGAGCAGGGTCTGAAGATCCTCGAGAATCTCGATCACCGCGGTGCGGTCGGCGCCGATCCGCTGATGGGCGACGGTGCGGGCATCCTGATCCAGATCCCGGACGCGTTCTATCGCGAGGAGATGGCGAAGCAGGGCGTGACGCTGCCGCCCACCGGCGAATATGGGGTCGGCATGATCTTCCTGCCGAAGGAGAGCGCGTCGCGGATCGCGTGCGAGCAGGAGCTCGAGCGCACAGTGAAGGCGGAAGGCCAGGTCGTGCTCGGCTGGCGCGACGTGCCGGTCGATCATGCGATGCCGATCTCGCCCGCGGTGAAGGCGAGCGAGCCCGTGATTCGCCAGATCTTCATCGGCCGCGGCAAGGACGTGATGGTGACGGACGCGCTCGAGCGCAAGCTCTACGTGATCCGCAAGACCGCGAGCCACCGGATCCAGGCGCTCAAGCTCAAGCACGGCAAGGAATACTTCGTGCCGTCGATGTCCGCGCGCACGGTCGTCTACAAGGGGCTGCTGCTCGCCGGCCAGGTCGGCGTGTACTACCGCGATCTGCAGGACGAGCGCGTCGTCTCCGCGCTCGCGCTCGTGCACCAGCGCTTCTCGACGAACACGTTCCCCGCGTGGGAACTGGCTCACCCGTACCGGATGATCGCGCACAACGGCGAAATCAACACGGTGAAGGGCAACGTCAACTGGCTGAACGCGCGTACCGGCGCGATCGCGTCGCACGTGCTCGGCGACGATCTGCCGAAGCTTTGGCCGCTGATCTATCCGGGCCAGTCGGATACGGCTTCGTTCGACAACTGCCTCGAACTGCTCGTGATGGCGGGTTATCCGCTCGTGCACGCGGTGATGATGATGATTCCGGAAGCGTGGGAACAGCACACGCTGATGGACGACAACCGCCGCGCGTTCTACGAATACCACGCCGCGATGATGGAGCCGTGGGACGGTCCCGCCGCGATCGCGTTCACCGACGGCCGCCAGATCGGCGCGACGCTCGACCGCAACGGCCTGCGTCCGGCCCGCTACATCATCACCGACGACGATCTCGTGATCATGGCGTCGGAATCGGGCGTGCTGCCGATTCCCGAATCGAAGATCGTCAAGAAATGGCGTCTGCAGCCGGGCAAGATGTTTCTGATCGACATGGAGCACGGCCGGATCATCGACGACAAGGAGCTGAAGGACAATCTCGCGAACGCGAAGCCGTACAAGAGCTGGATCGACGCGGTCCGCATCAAGCTCGACGAGATCGAGCCGGAGGACGCGGACGTCGCGGCCGAGCGCCGCGCGTCGGCCGTGCTGCTCGATCGCCAGCAGGCGTTCGGCTACACGCAGGAAGACCTCAAGTTCCTGATGGCCCCGATGGCGCAGCAGGGCGAGGAAGCGGTCGGCTCGATGGGCAACGATTCGCCGTTGGCCGTCATGTCGAACAAGAACAAGACGCTCTATCACTATTTCAAGCAGCTGTTCGCGCAGGTCACGAACCCGCCGATCGACCCGATCCGCGAGAACATGGTGATGTCGCTCGTGTCGTTCATCGGCCCGAAGCCGAACCTGCTCGACACGAACAACATCAACCCGCCGATGCGTCTCGAAGTGTCGCAGCCCGTGCTCGACTTCAAGGACATCGCGAAGATCCGCTCGATCGATCGCTACACGGGCGGCAAGTTCAGCGCGTACGAGCTGAACATCTGCTATCCGGTCGCGTGGGGCAAGGAAGGCATCGAGGCGCGTCTCGCGTCGCTGTGCGCGGAAGCCGTCGACGCAGTGAAGTCGGGCTACAACATCCTCATCGTATCGGACCGCAAGACGGACGCCGAGAACGTCGCGATCCCGGCGCTCCTCGCGACGTCGGCGATCCACACGCACCTCGTGCAGCAGGGGCTGCGCACGAGCACGGGCCTCGTCGTCGAGACGGGCTCCGCGCGCGAGACGCACCACTTCGCGCTGCTGGCCGGCTACGGCGCGGAAGCCGTGCACCCGTACCTCGCGATGGAAACGCTCGCGAAGATGGCGGAAGGCCTGCCGGGCGACCTGTCGCCGGAGAAGGCGATCTACAACTTCACGAAGGCGGTCGGCAAGGGCCTGCAGAAGGTGATGTCGAAGATGGGCATCTCCACCTACATGTCGTATACCGGCGCGCAGATCTTCGAGGCGCTCGGCCTGTCGACCGAGCTCGTCGACAAGTACTTCAAGGGCACGGCGTCGAAGGTGGGCGGCATCGGCCTCTTCGACGTGGCCGACGAGGCGATCCGCCTGCACCGCGACGCGTTCGGCGACAACCCGGTGCTCGCCGACATGCTCGACGCGGGCGGCGAGTACGCGTTCCGCGTGCGCGGCGAAGACCATATGTGGACGCCCGATTCGATCGCGAAACTGCAGCACGCGACGCGCGGCAACTCGTACCAGACGTACAAGGAATATGCGCACCTCATCAACGATCAGACCAAGCGCCACATGACGCTGCGCGGCCTGTTCGAGTTCAAGGTCGATCCGATGAAGGCGATTCCGATCGACGAAGTCGAACCGGCGAAGGACATCGTCAAGCGCTTCGCGACGGGCGCGATGTCGCTCGGCTCGATCAGCACGGAAGCGCACACGACGCTCGCGATCGCGATGAACCGGATCGGCGGCAAGTCGAACACAGGCGAAGGCGGCGAGGACGAGCACCGCTATCGCAACGAGCTGCGCGGCATTCCGATCAAGGTCGGCGACACGCTGAAGTCGGTGATCGGCGACGAAATCGTCCGCGACATTCCGCTCAAGGAAGGCGATTCGCTGCGCTCGAAGATCAAACAGGTCGCGTCGGGCCGCTTCGGCGTCACGGCCGAGTACCTCGCGTCGGCGGACCAGATCCAGATCAAGATGGCGCAAGGCGCGAAGCCGGGCGAAGGCGGCCAGCTGCCGGGCCACAAGGTGTCCGAATACATCGGCAAGCTGCGCTACTCAGTGCCGGGCGTCGGTCTCATCTCGCCGCCGCCGCACCACGACATCTATTCGATCGAGGATCTCGCGCAGCTGATCCACGACCTGAAGAACGTCAATCCGGTCGCGAGCATCTCGGTGAAGCTCGTGTCGGAAGTGGGCGTCGGCACGGTCGCGGCGGGCGTCGCGAAGGCGAAGGCCGATCACGTCGTGATCGCGGGTCATGACGGCGGCACGGGTGCCTCGCCGCTGTCGTCGATCAAGCACGCGGGCACGCCGTGGGAGCTCGGCCTCGCCGAGACGCAGCAGACGCTCGTGCTGAACCGCCTGCGCGGCCGCATCCGTGTGCAGGCCGACGGCCAGATGAAGACGGGTCGCGACATCGTGATCGGCGCGCTCCTCGGCGCGGACGAATTCGGCTTCGCGACGGCGCCGCTCGTCGTCGAAGGCTGCATCATGATGCGCAAGTGCCATCTGAACACGTGCCCGGTCGGCGTCGCGACGCAGGATCCGGTGCTGCGCGCGAAGTTCTCGGGCCAGCCCGAGCACGTCGTCAACTACTTCTTCTTCGTCGCCGAGGAAGCGCGCGAGATCATGGCGCAGCTCGGCATCGCGAAGTTCGACGATCTCGTCGGCCGCGCCGATCTGCTCGACATGCGCCGCGGCGTCGAGCACTGGAAGGCGAAGGGCCTCGACTTCACGCGCGTGTTCTATCAGCCGGAAGGCTGCGAGGGCATTGCGCGCCGCCACCTCGAGTCGCAGGACCACGGCCTCGAGCGCTCGCTCGACCACACGCTGATCGAGAAAGCGAAGGCCGCGATCGAGAACGGCGAGCACGTGTCGTTCATCCAGCCGGTGCGCAACGTGAACCGCACGGTCGGCGCGATGCTGTCCGGCGCGATCGCGAAGAAGCACGGCCACGACGGCCTCGCCGACGACGCGGTCCACATCCAGTTGAAGGGCACGGCGGGCCAGAGCTTCGGCGCGTTCCTCGCGAAGGGCGTGACGCTCGACCTCGTCGGCGACGGCAACGACTACGTCGGCAAGGGCCTGTCGGGCGGCCGGATCATCATCCGTCCGACCAACGACTTCCGCGGCAAGTCCGAGGAGAACATCATCTGCGGCAACACGGTGATGTACGGCGCGCTCGAAGGCGAAGCGTTCTTCCGCGGCGTCGCGGGCGAGCGCTTCTGCGTGCGCAACTCGGGCGCGACGGCGGTCGTCGAAGGTACGGGCGACCACGGCTGCGAATACATGACGGGCGGCACGGTCGTCGTGCTCGGCGAGACCGGGCGCAACTTCGCCGCGGGCATGTCGGGCGGCGTCGCATACGTGTACGACCCGGACGGCACGTTCGCCGCGAAGTGCAACAAGTCGATGGTCGCGCTCGATCCGGTGCTGCAACAGGCCGAGCAGGAGCGCACGGTCGATCCCGCACTCTGGCACGCCGGCGCGACGGACGAAGCGCTCCTCAAGGGGCTCGTCGAGCGTCACTTCCAGTTCACCGGCTCGCCGCGCGCGAAGTCGCTGCTCGAGAACTGGGATGCGGCGCGCCGCCAGTTCGTGAAGGTGTTCCCGCACGAATACAAGCGCGCGCTCGGCGAAATCGGCGCGAAGAAGAAAGCCAACGAGGTGCTCGCCGCCTGATGCAGGGCGGCTCGACGACATAGCGAACGCGCCCGTCCGGCGGACGGGCGCGGGTCCCCCTTACTCGATTCAACAGATTCAGAAGAGAACCTTATGGGCAAGGCAACCGGTTTTCTGGAGTTCGAACGCCGCCACGAGGCGTACGAAGCACCGCTTACACGCGTGAAGCACTACAAGGAGTTCGTCGCGGCACTCACCGACGAGGATGCGAAGATCCAGGGCGCGCGCTGCATGGATTGCGGCATCCCGTTCTGCAACAACGGGTGCCCCGTCAACAACATCATTCCGGACTTCAACGATCTCGTGTATCGCCAGGATTGGCGGCAGGCGATCGAAGTGCTGCACTCGACGAACAACTTCCCCGAGTTCACGGGCCGCATCTGCCCGGCGCCGTGCGAAGCGGCGTGCACGCTCGGGATCAACGACGATCCCGTCGGCATCAAGTCGATCGAGCACGCGATCATCGACAAAGCGTGGTCGGAAGGCTGGGTCGAGCCGCAGCCGGCCGCGCACAAGACGGGCAAGAAGGTCGCGGTCGTCGGCTCGGGCCCCGCGGGCCTCGCCGCCGCGCAGCAGCTCGCGCGCGCGGGCCACGACGTGACGGTGTTCGAGAAGAGCGACCGGATCGGCGGCCTGCTGCGCTACGGAATCCCCGACTTCAAGCTCGAGAAGTGGCTGATCGACCGCCGGATGCGCCAGATGGAGGCGGAAGGCGTGACGTTCCGCACGAGCGTGTTCATCGGCCGTGAGCCGCTGCCCGAGTCGATCGGCAACATGGCGAAGGAGACGATCTCGCCCGACACGCTGAAGGACGAGTTCGACGCAGTCGTGATCGCGGGCGGCTCGGAAACGCCGCGCGATCTGCCGGTGCCGGGCCGCGAGCTCGCGGGCATCCATTACGCGATGGATTTCCTGCCGCAGCAGAACAAGGTGAACGCGGGCGACAAGGTGCCCGATCAACTGCTCGCGAAGGGCAAGCACGTCGTCGTGATCGGCGGCGGCGATACGGGCTCGGACTGCGTCGGCACGTCGAACCGCCACGGCGCGAAGCACATCACGCAGTTCGAGCTGCTGCCGCAGCCGCCCGAAGCGGAGAACAAGCCGCTCGTGTGGCCGTACTGGCCGGTCAAGCTGCGCACGTCGTCTTCGCACGACGAAGGCTGCGAGCGCGACTGGGCGGTCGCGACGAAGCGCTTCGAAGGCAAGAACGGCAAGGTCGAGAAGCTGATCGCGGTGCGCGTCGCGTGGGTCGACGGCAAGATGCAGGAAGTGCCGAATTCCGAGTTCGAGATCAAGGCCGATCTCGTGCTGCTCGCGATGGGCTTCACGCAGCCGGCCGCGCCCGTGCTCGACGCGTTCGGCGTCGCGAAGGACGCGCGCGGCAACGCGCGTGCGGGCACCGAAGGCGATCGCGCGTACTACACGTCGGTCGACAAGGTGTTCGCCGCGGGCGACATGCGCCGGGGCCAGTCGCTCGTCGTCTGGGCGATCCGCGAAGGCCGACAGTGCGCGCGCTCGGTCGACGCGTACCTGACGGGCAGCTCGGAACTGCCGCGCTGAGCGAGCGTCGTTCGCCAGAGCGTCGTTTCGACGAACCGGGCGTCCATGAGGGCGCCCGGTTTTTTTATGCGCGATCGCTCGGCGGCGCGCGCATCGCATGGATCGCGAAGGCGTCGTCGATGGGCGCCGCGCATCGTGCACATCCTTTCATCTTTCTCTACAAAAATTTCATTTTGTAAGTGTCGGCGAAACCTGTCATATCATGTCGGCCCTCGGCCGGCTATGACCGGAATCAAGAATAATCCGCCCCCAAATCAGGAGATGATGGATGGAAGGCTTTGTGCATACGTTGATCGACGGGATCAACGGCATTCTCTGGAACTACGTGCTGATTGCGCTGCTGCTCGGCGCCGGCGTGTGGTTCACGCTGCGCTTCAGGATGATCCAGTTGCGCGCGCTGTTCCTCAGCATGCGCCTCGTCGGCAGCAAGGGCGAGCCGGGCAGCATCTCGTCGTTCCAGGCATTCGCGACCGGGCTCGCGAGCCGCGTCGGCACGGGCAACATCGCGGGCGTTGCGGTCGCGATGACGGTGGGCGGCCCGGGCGCGATCTTCTGGATGTGGATGACGGCGCTCGTCGGGATGTCGTCCGCATTCGTCGAAGCGACGCTCGCGCAAATCTTCAAGGTGTCGCATCATGACGGCACGTATCGCGGCGGCCCCGCGTACTACATCCAGATCGGGCTGCGCTCGCGCGGCTTCGGCGTGCTGTTCTCGCTGTCGCTGATCCTCGCGTTCGGCTTCGTGTTCAATGCGGTGCAGGCGAATGCGATCGCCGAGGCGTTCAACACGTCGTTCGGCTTCAGCCGCGCCGCGGTCGGGCTCGGGCTCGTCGCGCTGACGGCGCCGATCATCTTCGGCGGCATTCGCCGGATCGCGCACGTCGCGCAGGTGATCGTGCCCGTGATGGCGATCGGCTATCTCGCGCTCGCCGTCTACGCGGTCGCGACGCACGTCGCGCTCGTGCCGGAGATGATCGTGCTCATCGTGAAGAGCGCGTTCGGCCTCGATCAGGCGGCGGGCGGCTTCGCCGGCTATGCGGTGAGCCAGGCGGTGTCGATCGGCGTGAAGCGCGGCCTGTTCTCGAACGAGGCCGGGATGGGCAGCGCGCCGAACGCGGCCGCGACCGCGAGCACGCGGCATCCGGTCACGCAGGGCCTGATCCAGATGCTCGGCGTGTTCGTCGACACGATCGTGATCTGCAGCGCGACCGCGTTCGTGATCCTGTTGTCGGGGCAGTACGAGCCGGGCACGTCGATGGAGGGCGCGGCGCTCACGCAGCGCGCGATCTCGAGCCACGTCGGCGACTGGGGAGGCATCTACATGGCGGTGGCGATCTTTTTCCTCGCGTTCTCGTCGGTGATCGGCAACTACGCGTATGCGGAAGGCAACGTCGAGTTCGTCACGCGGCGACGCGGCGCGCTGCTGATTTTCCGTCTCGCGGTGCTCGGGATGGTGATGTTCGGCAGCGTCGGCCAACTGCCGCTCGTGTGGGCGATGGCCGACACGAGCATGGGCCTGATGGCGCTCATCAACCTGCTCGCGATCCTCGCGCTCGGCAAGTACGCGCTCGCCGCGTGGCGCGATTACCAGCGCCAGCGCGCGGCGGGCGTGGCCGATCCGGTGTTCACGCGCAAGACGATTCCCACGCTCGCCAAGGTGCTCCCGGAAGACGTGTGGGGCGATCACGGGCCGCTGCCGCAGGGCGACAAGCTCGCAGCGGCGCACGGCGCGGGTGGCGCGGGCGCGGCTCAGGCCGCGGGGCCGCTCGGCTCCGCGCGGTGACGATGGCGGGCGACCGGCTGCGCTGCTTCGTCGCGCTCACGCTCGATCGGGCGTCGCGCGACGCGCTCGCGGCGCTGCCCGTCGCCGCTGGTGCGCGGCGTACGTCGCGCGACCAATTGCACGTGACGATCGCGTTCCTCGGCTCGGTCGAGCGGACGAAGAGCGAGCGGCTCGGCGCGCGCCTTGCCGAACTCGCGGCGGTCGACGCGGTGCCGCCCGTCGACGTCGAGCGCGTCGTCTGCTGGCCGAGCACCGCGCATGCGCGGCTCGTCGTCGCGGAGCTCGCGCCGCAGCCACAATTGCTCGCGCTCGGCGAGCGGGTGGGCGGCGCATTACGCGAGCTCGGTTTGCCGCCCGACAGCCGCGCGTTCAAGCCGCACGTGACGATCGCGCGGTTTCCGCGTGACGCGCATCGCGTGGCGACCGACAGCGCGAACGATGCCGTAAGCGGCATACCGCTCGCGTTGCGGTTCGAAACGCTCACGCTCTACGAGAGCATTCTCACGCGCCCGGGCGCCGAGCATCGGGTGCTCGCGTCGGCGGCGCTGCGTGGATGACGGCGGGGCGAGCGTAGCGCGGGGCCTGGTTGTCGATCGGCATTTCGCCGAATGCTCAGGTTCCCGAAGCGATCGCGGCGCCGGCCGCTTGTCGTTCGATATCCTCTCTTTCGCCCGTCTGACGAAATGACCGGCTGCGTCGCCGACCGGCATTCGGCGACACTTCTTGGCATTTACGATCGTCGGCGAGCGTGGACACGATCTGCGGCCGCGCGTCCCGCTGGCGCATCGCCGACCTCCACGCACCGGCCGCTCATCGCCCGCTGCCGTACCGCGCGAGCGTCGCCCCGTCGAAATTGATCTCCGGTTCGTGCCCGGCGGCGAGATCCGCGGCGAACGCCGCGCATGCGGCGCCCCGCCGCGCGGCATCGATCGTCCACCGCGGCGAACCGCTCGCGCGCGGCTTCGTCCGCGCCGCGCGCATGCAGCATCAGCGCGCCGCCGGGCGCCGCGAGCGTGCGCGCGCCGCGCTGATCTCCGAGCCCGCGCCCGTGATCGGCGCGACGCGAGAATGTGCGCCGCTCACGCGGCGACCCTCGCTTCATCGCGGCGCACGTCGAGCGTCTGCTCATGGAACGATGCGACCGATTCGCGGTGCGCGATGCTGACGATCGCCGCCTTCGGCAGCCGCTCGTCGAAGAGCCGGTAGAGGCGCGCTTCGTTGTCGGCGTCGAGCGCGCTCGTCGCTTCGTCGAGGAACAGATAGTCGGGCTTGTGCAGCAGCACGCGGGCGCCCGCGAGACGCTGCTGCTCGCCGGGCGACAGGATGCGCGTCCAGTGGCCGGTCTCGCCGAGCCGCTCGGCGTAGTCGCCGAGGCCGCATGCGCGCAGCGCGTCGCGGCATGCGTCGTCGCTGAACGTGTCGACGGCCGACGGATACGCGAGCGCCGCCTTCAGCGCGCCGATCGGCAGGTAGCTCTGCTGCGGGACGAACATCATCCGCGCGTCGACGGGCGCATCGATCGCGCCGTCGCCGAACGGCCAGAGGCCCGCGAGCGCACGCATCAGCGTGCTCTTGCCGGAGCCGGACGGCCCGCGTACGAGCCAGCGCGAGCCGGGCTGGATCGCGACGTCGCCAATCGACGCGAGCGCCGCGCCATTCGGCAGCGCGAGCTTTAGGCCCGACGTCGTGATTTCGGCCGTGTCGACGTAATGCAGGTTGATGCCGCCGTGCTCGGTCGCGGGCGACATCGCTTCCTTCAGGTGCGACGCGCCCATCACACGCTTGAATTCGCGCAGACGGTTGACGGTCGCGCGCCACTCGGCGAGCGTGCCGTAACTGTTGATGAACCACGAGAACGAGTCGCTGACGGTGCTGAACGCACGGCTGATCTGCATCAGCACGCCGAACGTGAACGCGCCTGCGAAGTAGCGGGGCGCGGCGACCGCGATCGGAAAGAGGCTCGCGAGCTGCGCGTAGAAGTTCAGCACGAACGTGAGGCGCTTCGTGTAGCGCATCACGCGCCACCAGTTCTCGCGGATCCGCTGGAACAGGTTCTGCTCGTGCGCGGTCTCGACGGGCTCGCCGCTGTAGAACGCGATCTGCTCAGCGTTCTCACGGATGCGGATCAGGCTGAAGCGGAAGTCCGCCTCGACGCGCTGCTGCTGGTAGTTGATCGACACGAGCGGATGGCCGAAGCGGTGCATCACGTACGAACCGGCGATCGCGTAGATCATCGCGACCCACACCATGTAGCCGGGGATCGTGATCGCGTGGCCGCTGAGCGTGATTGTCGCCGCGCCGGCGATCGACCAGAGGATCGTCGCGAACGAGATCAGCGTGACGACCGTCGACAGCAGGTCGAGCGACAGCGACAGCGTCGTCGACGCGAGCGACTGCAGGTCGTCTGCGATCCGCTGGTCGGGGTTGTCGGCGAGCCGGTCGCGCTCGATCCGGTAGAAGTTGCGGTCGCCGAGCCATTCGTGCAGGAAGCGCGTCGTCAGCCACTGGCGCCAGCGGAAGCCGAGCATCTGCCGCAAGTAGAGACCGTACACCGCGAGGATGATGAACGCGAACGCGAGCACCGCGAACGTGATCAGCAGGCTCGGGAAGTCGCGCACGTCCTTCGATTGCAGCGCGTTGTAGAACGACGCGCTCCACGAGTTGATCCGCACGTTGATCCACACGAGCGTCAGATTGATCGCGACGATCGTGACGAGCAGTCCCCACGCGACCTTCCACTCTTCGGAGACCCAATAGGGCTTGATGAGGCTCCACGTGGATATCGGAGACGGATGTCGCGACGGATCGTCCGGAATGGGGGCGAGGGCTTGCATCGATTGAGTCATGAGCTTCCTGATGTGAGGCCGGCGACGCCGGGCGGACGGCCGCGCCGCGCCCGGCGCGCCCGTTCGGCGCCGCCGCGCGGCGAGCGTGCCGCGGATTCTGGCGAGCATGTCTTAAACGACGCTTAACGCCGGGAGCGACATCGGCACGCCGCCGCCGCGATGTCGCTCGCGCGCCGTGCCCTGCGGGCATTGTGCCAGCGCCGCGGTGCGGCAGGCGAATTTGCCGCATTCCGAGGTTTGCTGCCGTTTCCGCTTTTATGGTCTAATGGCCGTCGACGAAACAGGGGTGCTTCGCGCGCCTCGGCCCTGCCGGTCGGCACGGCCGGATGCGCGGCGAGGCTGAGAGAGACCCTTCGCACCCGATCCGGGTAATACCGGCGCGGGAAGTTTCCGATCCCGCCGGGCCGCGCCCGCCGCCGTCGCTTTGTCGAGCTGCGCGTCGCATGGTTCTGGCCGGCCTCAGTCGCCGGTTTCGTCCTTTTGGGTGCGCATCTTCGCGCGTGACGGAAGGTATCGATGACCGTGCAATCTTCAGTTCTTTTGCTTCGCTGCGAGCCGTCGGCCGCGGCGGCTTCCCCGGCCCGCCTTTCGGGCCGTCTCTCGGTGACGAACACGACGGGCGGATGCGATGAACCTGCACGCGTCTGAACCCGATTTCGCGGTGCTGGGCGGCGGCCTCGTCGGCCGTCTGATCGCGTGGCGCCTCGCGGGCGCGGGGCACCGCGTCGCGCTCTACGAGCGCGGCGATGCGGCGGGCTCGGGTTCTGCCGCATGGATCGCGGCGGCGATGCTCGCGCCGCTCGCCGAAGCGGCGAGCGCCGAGCGCTTCATCTCCGATCTCGGCGTCGCATCGCTCGACCTCTGGCCGCGCTGGCTTGCCGAGCTGCCCGAGCCCGTGTTCTTCCAGCGCAACGGCACGCTCGTCGTCTGGCATCACGCGGACCGCGCGGAAGCGCCGCTCTTTGAGCGCCGCGTGCGCGCGAACGCGAGCGCCGAGCTGCTCGACGGCGGCCTCGTCGCGCTCGCGGGCGCACAGGTCGACGCGGCCGAGCCGGCGCTCGCCGGGCGCTTCGCGCACGGCCTCCTGCTGCCGCGCGAAGGCCAGCTCGACAACCGCCAGGTGCTGCGCGCGCTCGCCGCGGGCCTCGCCGAGCGCGGCGTCGACGCGCACTGGAACACCGCAATCGAGCCGCAGGCGGCGCCCGTCGCGCGCATCACGATCGATTGCCGCGGGCTCGGCGCGAAGGCGCAGATGCCGACGCTGCGCGGGATCCGCGGCGAGGTCGTGCGCGTGCACGCGCCGGGCATCGGCCTCACGCGCCCCGTGCGGCTTCTGCATCCGCGCTATCCGCTCTACGTCGCGCCGAAAGAGAACGATCTCTACGTGATCGGCGCGACCGAGATCGAGGGCGAGGACATGTCGCCCGTCAGCGTGCGCTCGGCGCTCGAGCTGCTGAGCGCCGCGTTCTCGGTGCATCCGGCGTTCGGCGAGGCGCGCATTCTCGAGCTGAATTCGCAATGCCGGCCGACGCTGCCCAACCATCGCCCGGCGCTCGTCTGGGATGGTGGTGCGACGCTCGCGGTCAACGGCCTGTACCGGCACGGCTTCATGATCGCGCCGGAAGTCGCCGACACCGCGGTCCGCTTCGCACGGGCGCTTGTCGAGCGTACGGTGAAGGATGCCGACACGTTCGCCGCGTGGCGCCACGACGCGCGCTGGCCGGCGCTGCTGCAGCAAGGCGCGGCGCACGCGCCCGCGTGAGCGCGGCCCGCCGATCCGATCAATCGATATCGACAGCATCATGGACATCCAGATCAATCAACAGACGCTCTCGCTGCCCGACGGCGCGACGGTCGCCGACGCGCTCGCCGCATACGGCGTGCAGCCGCCGTTCGCGGTCGCGATCAACGGCGCGTTCGTCGCGCGCACGCAGCACGCGGCACGCGCACTCGCCGCGGGCGACAAGCTCGACATCGTGCATCCGGTCGCAGGCGGCTGACGCGTTGGCGCGCCAGCTTCGTCCCTGCACCCGCCCCCACAGGATCTTCCGATGACGCCTCTTTCTTCCGCCGACACGCTCACGCTGCACGGCACAACCTTCGCGAGCCGCGTGCTGCTCGGCACGTCGCGCTATCCGTCTCTGCAGTCGCTGTCCGATTCGATCGCCGCCGCGCGGCCGGGCATGGTGACGGTCGCGCTGCGGCGCCAGATGAACGCCGGTGCGGCCGAGGCCGGCTTCTTCGATCTGCTCAAGCGCCACAACGTGCCGCTGTTGCCGAACACGGCGGGCTGCCAGACAGTCGCCGAGGCGGTGACGACCGCGCAGATGGCGCGCGAAGTGTTCGAAACCGACTGGATCAAGCTCGAGCTGATCGGCGACGATTACACGCTGCAGCCGGACCCGGTCGGCCTCATCGAGGCGGCGACGCTGCTCGTGAAGGACGGCTTCAAGGTGCTGCCGTACTGCACCGAGGATCTCGTGATCGGCCGGCGCCTGCTCGATGCGGGCTGCGAGGCGCTGATGCCGTGGGGCGCGCCGATCGGCACCGGCAAGGGCGTCGTGAACCCGTACGGGCTGCGCGTGCTGCGCGAGCGGCTGCCGGACGTGCCGCTCATCGTCGACGCGGGGCTCGGCGTGCCGTCGCACGCGTGCCAGGTGATGGAGTGGGGCTTCGACGGCGTGCTGCTCAACACCGCCGTGTCGCAGGCGACGCATCCGGAGATCATGGCGCGCGCGTTCGCACAGGGCGTCGAGGCGGGGCGCGCCGCGTACCTGGCCGGGCCGATGGACGCGCGCGAGACCGCGCACGCGAGCACGCCCGTCGTCGGGATGCCGTTCTGGCACCAGGACGGGAGCCACGCATGAGCGCCGCGCTGCCCGACGCGTTCTGGCCGCCCGCCGACGAGCTTACCGAGGCCGCCGAGCGGATTCGCGCGACGCTCGGCGTGTGGCCGCAGCCCGCGGCGCGCTCGCGGATCTGCCTTGCGCCGCCCGAGCATCCGCGCGCGGGCGACCTGTGGGTCGCGACCGCAGGCGACGCCGATGCCGACGCCGCCCATCTCGCGCGGCTGACTACGGCGGGCGCGCAGGCGATCGTCATCGACGACACGTTGGCGACGCTGTACGCCGGCGCGGCGCGCCATGCGCTCGCCGCGCGCGCGCCGCTCGCCGAAGACTGGATCGCCGCGCTCGCCGCGTTCCTCGATTGCGGCTTTCCGGCGCCCGATGCGCTCGTGCTCGCGCTCGCGTGGCGCGACGGCGACGAGGCGCGCGGCGACGATTCCTGGCCCGTCGATCCGGCGCGCTTTCCGCGCGCGCTCGATGTGGCCGCGTCACCGGAGTCCGCGTTCCCGGCGTGCCCGCACCGGCTCGGCCTGTATCCGGTGCTGCCGAGCGCCGAATGGATCGAGCGGGTGCTCGACTGCGGCGTGAAGACTGTGCAACTGCGCGTGAAGGATGCGTCGCCCGACGCGCTGCGCGCCCAGATCGGGCGGGCCGTCGCCGCGGGCCGCCGTCATCCGGACGCGCGCGTGTTCATCAACGATCACTGGCGGCTCGCGCTCGACGCGGGCGCGTACGGCATCCACCTCGGCCAGGAAGATCTCGAGACAGCCGATCTTGCGGCGATCGCGCAGGCCGGCGTGCGGCTCGGGCTGTCGAGCCACGGGTATTACGAAATGCTCGTCGCGCTGCAGGTGAAGCCGAGCTACCTCGCGCTCGGCCCGGTGTTCGCGACCACGACGAAGGCGGTCGCCGCGCCGCCGCAGGGCCTGGCGCGGCTCGCGCGCTATGCGCGCTTCGCGGGGCCGCAGGCGCCGCTCGTCGCGATCGGCGGCATCACCGTCGACACGCTCGGCGCCGTGCTGGCGGCGGGCGTCGGCAGCGCGGCCGTCGTCAGCGCGGTCACGGCCGCAGCCGATTACCGAGCGGCGATTATTGCGATGCAGCAAATATTCGGACGATAATTTGACAATCTCTGACTGGAACGCCTGAGAGGCCTTCACGACATCATTCGAATGCAGGCCCTATAATTCGGCGTTCTGCGTATAAGGATTGTCAGCTCCGTGAGCTCCTCCTCCGAGTCCCTGCTAGCGCTTCACGACGTCGATTTCGGCTACGGCGAGCGCCTCGTCCTGTCGAATCTGAACATGCGCTTCGCGCGCGGCCAGGTGGTCGCGGTGATGGGCGGTTCCGGCTGCGGCAAGACCACCGTGCTGCGCCTGATCGGCGGCCTCGTGCGTGCGCGCCGCGGCCAGGTGCTGTTCGACGGCGCCGACGTCGGCGCGCAGACGCGCGACGGCCTGTACGCGCTGCGCCGAAAGATGGGCATGCTGTTCCAGTTCGGCGCGCTCTTCACCGATATGTCGGTGTTCGACAACGTTGCATTCGCGCTTCGCGAGCACACGAACCTGCCGGAAGACCTGATCCGCGATCTCGTGCTGATGAAGCTCAACGCGGTCGGCCTGCGCGGCGCGCGCAACCTGATGCCGTCCGAAGTATCGGGCGGGATGGCGCGGCGCATCGCGCTCGCGCGAGCGATCGCGCTCGATCCGCAACTCATCATGTACGATGAGCCGTTCGCGGGCCTCGACCCGATTTCGCTCGGCATCACGGCGAACCTGATCCGCACGCTGAACCACGCGCTCGGCGCGACGTCGATCCTCGTCACGCACGACGTGCCGGAATCGTTCGCGATCGCCGACTATGTCTACTTCCTCGCGAACGGCGGCGTCCTCGCCGAGGGCACGCCCGACGAGCTTCGCGCGTCGACTGATCCGAGCGTGCGCCAGTTCATCGACGGCGCGCCGGACGGCCCGTTCAAATTTCATTACATGAGCCAGCCGCTCGCGGCGGATTTCGGCCTTGGCGGAGGGCGCAGATGATCAGCGCGATCGGACGTTTCGTGCTCGGCGGACTCGAGCGCACGGGCTACGCGACCCGGATGTTCGCGCGCGTCGTGCTCGAATTCTTCTCGCTGCTGAGGCGGCCGCGGCTCGTCACGAAGCAGATCCACTTCCTCGGCAATTATTCGTTCGTGATCATCGCTGTGTCGGGCCTCTTCGTCGGCTTCGTGCTCGGCTTGCAGGGCTACTACACGCTGAACCGCTACGGCTCCGAGCAGGCGCTCGGCCTCCTCGTCGCGCTGTCGCTCGTGCGCGAGCTGGGCCCCGTCGTGTCGGCGCTGCTGTTCGCGGGCCGCGCGGGCACGTCGCTCACGGCCGAGATCGGCCTCATGAAGGCGGGCGAACAGCTCACCGCGCTCGAGATGATGGCGGTCGACCCGCTCAAGAACGTGATCGCGCCGCGGATGTGGGCGGGCGTCATCGCAATGCCGCTCCTCGCCGCGATCTTCAGCGCGGTCGGCGTGCTCGGCGGCTACATCGTCGGCGTGCTGCTGATCGGCGTCGATCCCGGCGCGTTCTGGTCGCAGATGCAAGGCGGCGTCGAAGTGTGGGCCGACATCGGCAACGGCGTGCTGAAGAGCATCGTGTTCGGTTTCGCCGTCACGTTTATCGCACTGTTTCAGGGTTACGAAGCGAAGCCGACGCCCGAGGGCGTGTCGCACGCGACGACCAAGACTGTCGTGTACGCATCGCTCGCCGTACTCGGCCTCGATTTCCTGCTGACCGCGTTGATGTTCAGCTAAGCCTTTTCTGGGATGACGATGAAAAAGATTGCTCTCGACTTCTGGGTCGGCCTCTTCGTAGTGTTGGGCTTTCTCGCGTTGCTGTTTCTCGCGCTGAAGGTCGGCAACATGAGTTCGCTGTCGTTTCAGCCGACTTACGCGGTCAAGCTGAAGTTCGACAACATCGGCGGCCTGAAGCCGCGCGCGCCCGTGAAGAGCGCGGGCGTCGTCGTCGGCCGCGTCGGCTCGATCGGCTTCGACACGAACACCTACCAGGCGGTCGTCACGATCGATATCGACAAGCAGTATCCGTTTCCGAAGGATTCGTCGGCGAAGATCCTGACGTCGGGCCTGCTCGGCGAGCAGTACATCGGCCTCGAGCCGGGCGGCGACACGGAAATGCTGAAGGCGGGCGACACGATCACGATGACGCAGTCTGCGATCGTGCTCGAGAACCTGATCGGCCAGTTCCTGTACAGCAAGGCCGCGGACGCGGGCGGCGCAAAGCCGGCCGCCGCGGCGTTGGGCGCGCCGGCGCCTGCCGCGTCGGGTGTGCCTGCGTCGGCTGCTTCGGGCGCGGCGGCGCAATGAACGTCGCGCAAGCGGAACACGACAGAAGAAACGAGGGGAAGAACATCATGCAGACGATCCGCATCAGCCAGGCGGTGCTGGCGATCACGGCGGCCGCGGCATTGAGCGGTTGCGCGACCGTGCATACGCCGACGAAGGGCGATCCGTTCGAAGGCTTCAACCGGACGATGTACACGTTCAACGACACGGTCGACCACTACGCGCTCAAGCCCGTCGCGCGCGGCTACCAATGGGCGGTGCCGCAGCCGATGCGCGACAGCGTGACGAACTTCTTCTCGAACATCGGCGACGTCTACATCGCGGCGAACAACATCGTGCAACTGAAGATCGCCGACGGCGTCGGCGACATCATGCGGGTCGTGATCAACACGGTGTTCGGTGTCGGCGGCCTGTTCGACGTCGCGACGCTCGCGAACCTGCCGAAGCATGCAAACGACTTCGGCATCACGCTCGGCCACTACGGCGTGCCGAGCGGCCCGTACCTCGTGCTGCCGCTGCTCGGCCCGAGCACGGTGCGCGACACGGCGGGCCTTGCCGTCGACTATGCCGGCAATCCGCTCACCTACGTGCGGCCCGACAGCGTGAGCTGGGGCCTGTTCGGCCTGAACCTCGTCAACACGCGGGCGAACCTGCTCGGCGCGGGCGACGTGCTCGAGGCGGCCGCGATCGACAAGTACTCGTTCGTGCGCAACGCGTACCTGCAGCGCCGTCAGGCGCTGATCGGCGGCGGCACGGCCGCGCAGTCGAACCTGCCGGACTACGGCAACGAAGCGCCGCCGCCGAATTACGAGATGCCGGAAGAGGGCGCCGCGGCACCCGCGAGCGGCGCGGCTGCGGCTTCCGCACCGGCTGCGGCATCCGGCGCGGCCCCGGTATCGGCGCCGGCGGCTGCGGCGCCTGCATCGGCCGCGGCACCGAACCCGAGCAGCGCGACCAACGTGCCCGCGCAGCAGGTCGTGCCGCCGTCGCCGGGCGGCATCCGCTTCCCGAGCATCCGGCTGCACTGATCCGGCACTTACATTCGTTACAGCCGGAAACGATTCTGACGGCGGCCGGCGCGAACTTGCGCCGCCATCGACGGTTCCAAGATTGGCATCGACTCACATAAGCAGGTCATACCTATGAAGAAACTGTTTCTGATCCCCGTCTTTGCTGCGCTGTTCTCGTTCGGCGCGGCAACCGCGCACGCGGAAGTCGACCAGTCGAATCCGCAGGCGCTCATCAAGTCCGCGACGCAGCAGGTGCTCGACGAAGTGCGCGCGCAGACGATCAAGCAGGGCGATACCGCCCGCATCATCACGATCGTCAACAAGGACATCCTGCCGTACACCGATTTCCGCCGCACGACGCAGCTCGCGATGGGCCGCAACTGGCGCACCGCGACGCCCGCGCAGCAGCAGCAGGTGATCGAGCAGTTCAAGCAACTGCTGATCCGCACGTATTCGGGCGCGCTCGCTCAGCTGAAGCCGGATCAGCAGATCCAGTACCCGCCGTTCCGCGCCGATGCGGATGCGACCGACGTCGTCGTGCGCACGGTTGCGATGAACAATGGCCAGCCGGTGCAGATCGACTATCGCCTGTACAAGACGGCGCAGGGCTGGCGCGTGTATGACCTGAACGTGCTGGGCGCATGGCTGATCCAGACGTACCAGCAGCAGTTCAGCGAGAAGATCCAGCAAAGCGGCGTCGACGGTCTGATCCAGTTCCTGACCGAGCGCAACCAGCAGCTTGCGTCGGGCAAGCAGGCATCGTGAGCCGCTTCGACTCCGGTGCTACGCTGACCCACGCGAGCGCGACGGCCGCGCTCGCGGAGGGGCTTGCACGCATCGATGCGGGCGCGACGACCGTCGATTGCGGGGCGCTCGCGCAATTCGACTCGTCGGCGCTCGCAGTGCTGCTCGCATGGCAGCGCGCCGCGCGTGCGCGCGGCGTGACGCTCGACATCCTCAATCTGCCGCCGAAGCTTGCGAGTCTCGCGCAGGCGTACGGCATCGACGCGCTTCTCTCCGCGCGACATTGACGCTCGCGTCCGGGCCCGCCGCCGGCTGCCACGCCGCCCGCGGGCCTATCGCCTGTTCACGCCGTCAACGGGCTTGCGCTTCAGGGTTCCGGCTCCGGGTTCCCCGCGCCGGCCGGCCTCGCCGGTTTGCCCTATAATCAACCATTTTGCGGGACTGCCGAACAGTCCCCATTTCCCCCATTTGCATTGAGCATAAAGAAGGCGTCGCGGCCATTGTGCCGCGCTCAGTCATGTCAGCCATAGAAATCCGTCACGTCAAGAAGCGCTACAAGTCGCTTCAGGCGCTCAAGGGCGTCAGCCTGTCGGTCGAGGAAGGCGAGTTTTTCGGTCTGCTCGGCCCGAACGGCGCAGGCAAGACCACACTCATCAGCATTCTCGCCGGCCTCGCGCGCGCCGACGAAGGCACCGTCACCGTGCGCGGCCACGACGTCGTCAAGGATTTTCGGGCGGCGCGGCGCGCGCTCGGCGTTGTTCCGCAGGAACTGGTGTTCGATCCGTTCTTCACGGTTCGCGAGACGCTGCGGATCCAGTCCGGCTATTTCGGACTTCACCGCAACGACGACTGGATCGACGAAGTGATGGCGAACCTCGATCTCACCGAAAAGGCCGACGCGAACATGCGTGCGCTGTCGGGCGGGATGAAGCGGCGCGTGCTCGTCGCGCAGGCGCTCGTGCACCGGCCGCCCGTGATCGTGCTCGACGAGCCGACGGCGGGCGTCGACGTCGAGCTGCGCCAGACGCTGTGGAAGTTCATCTCGCGGCTGAACCGCGAGGGCCACACGATCGTGCTGACGACCCACTACCTCGAAGAGGCGGAATCGCTCTGCGACCGCATCGCGATGCTCAGGCGCGGCGAAGTCGTCGCGCTCGACCGCACGCGCGCGCTGCTGCAGCGCTTCTCGGGGCTGCAACTGTTCGTGCGGCTGTCGCACGGCGCGCTGCCCGCCGAGCTGCGCGCGCTCGAAGCCGAGCCCGCGCCGGCTGCCGCGCCCGAGCATCTGCTGCGGCTCACCGATTACGACGAGGTCGAGCGAATCCTGTCGCTGTGCCGCGCGGCCGGCTGCGGCTTCGACGAGATCGAGATCCGCAAGGCCGATCTGGAGGATGTGTTCGTGCAAGTGATGAACGGCGCCGATGTGATCGAGGGGTTGGCATGAGCGGGTTTCGCACGCTGTTCTACAAGGAAATTCTGCGGTTCTGGAAGGTGTCGTTCCAGACGGTGCTCGCGCCCGTCGTCACGGCGCTCCTCTATCTGACGATCTTCGGCCACGCGCTCACGGGCCGCGTCGAGGTGTATCCGGGCGTCGCGTACGTGAGCTTCCTCGTGCCCGGCCTCGTGATGATGAGCGTGCTGCAGAACGCGTTCGCGAACAGCTCGTCGTCGCTGATCCAGTCGAAGATCACGGGCAACCTCGTGTTCATGCTGCTGCCGCCGCTGTCGCACGCGGACATCTTCGGCGCGTACGTGCTCGCGTCCGTCGTGCGCGGGCTCGCGGTCGGCGCGGGCGTGTTCATCGTCACGGTCTGGTTCATTCCGATGAGCTTCGCCGCGCCGTTCTACATCCTCGCGTTCGCGCTGTTCGGCTCGGCGATCCTCGGCACGCTCGGCTTGATCGCGGGGATCTGGGCCGAGAAGTTCGATCAGCTCGCCGCGTTCCAGAACTTCCTCATCATGCCGCTCACGTTCCTGTCGGGCGTGTTCTATTCGACGCACTCGCTGCCGCCCGTGTGGCGCGAGGTGTCGCGGCTCAATCCGTTTTTCTACATGATCGACGGCTTCCGCTACGGGTTCTTCGGCGTCGCCGACGTGGATCCGCTCGCCAGCCTCGCGGTCGTCGCCGGGTTCTTCGTGCTGCTCGCGTTGATCGCGATGCGGCTCCTCGCCACCGGCTACAAACTGCGTCATTGATATGAAACGACTGCCGCTCGCTGCGTTCGCCGCCGCCCGTGGGCGCACGTCGATTCGCGTCGGGCGGCCCGGCGCGTACTGACAGGAGCACATTTCATGTTGCCGACTCCCGAACTGGTCAAGCAATACATCGAGGCGGGCCTTGCCTGCACTCATCTGGAAGTCGAAGGCGACGGCCAGCATTTCTTCGCGACGATCGTCTCGCCCGCATTCGAGGGCAAGCGGCCGATCCAACGGCATCAGCTCGTCTATGCGGCGCTCGGCGACCGCATGAAGCAGGAAATCCACGCGCTCAGCATGAAGACGCTGACGCCCGCCGAATGGCAGAACGTATAACCGGAAACAGCCAGTGCAAGTCACCGTCAACGAACACGACGCCGTCGAGCGCGTCGCCACGGCAACCCCGGCCGGCAATCGGGATGCGCACGCGCATGCAACGGACAAGCTCGTGATCGAGGGCGGCCGCCGCTTGGCGGGCGAGATCGCCGTGTCGGGCGCGAAGAACGCCGCGCTGCCGATCCTCTGCGCGGGTCTCTTGACCGCCGAGCCGGTCCATCTCGACAACGTGCCGAACCTGAAGGACGTGCGGACGACGCTCAGGCTGCTCGACCAGATGGGCATGCGCGAAGAGACGGACGGCGCGCGCGTCGTGCTCGACGCGTCGCGTGTCGACAATCCGGTCGCGCCGTACGAACTCGTGAAGACGATGCGCGCGTCGATCCTCGTGCTCGGCCCGCTGCTTGCGCGCTTCGGCTATGCGAAGGTGTCGCTGCCGGGCGGCTGCGCGATCGGCGCGCGGCCCGTCGACCAGCACATCAAGGGCCTGCAGGCGATGGGCGCTGAGATCCACATCGAGCACGGCTACATCGAGGCGCGCGCGAAGCGCCTGAAGGGCGCGCGGATCGTCACCGACATGATCACGGTGACGGGCACCGAGAACCTGCTGATGGCGGCGACGCTCGCGGACGGCGAGACGGTGATCGAGAACGCCGCGCGCGAGCCCGAAGTGTCGGATCTCGCGCACCTGCTCGTCGCGATGGGCGCGAGGATCGACGGGATCGGCACCGACCGGCTCGTGATCCAGGGTGTCGACAGGCTGCACGGCGCGACGCACTCGGTGATCCCGGACCGGATCGAGGCGGGCACGTTTCTGTGCGCGGTCGCGGCGGCGGGCGGCGACGTGACGCTGACCGGCATGCGCGCGCAGATCCTCGACGCGGTGATCGACAAGCTGCGCGAAGCGGGCGTGACGATCGAAGAAGGCGGCGACCGGCTGCGCGTGAAGATGGACCGCCGCCCCGGCGCGGTTGCGATCCGCACGTCGGAATACCCGGCGTTCCCGACCGACATGCAGGCGCAGTTCATGGCGCTGAATGCGGTCGCGGACGGCTCCGCGCAGGTGATCGAGACGATCTTCGAGAACCGCTTCATGCACGTGCAGGAGCTGAACCGCCTCGGCGCGAGCATCGCGGTCGACGGCAACACGGCGCTCGTCACGGGCGTGCCCAAGCTGTCCGGCGCGAGCGTGATGGCGACCGACCTGCGCGCATCGGCGAGCCTCGTGATCGCCGGCCTTTGCGCGGAAGGCGAGACGCTCGTCGACCGCATCTATCATTTGGACCGCGGCTACGACCGGATGGAAGCGAAGCTGACGGCCGTCGGCGCGAACGTGCGCCGCATTTCAGGGAGCGAAGCATGACCGCACCGCTGACGCTGGCGCTGTCGAAAGGGCGTATCTTCGAGGAAACCGTGCCGCTTCTCGCGGCGGCGGGCGTGACGGTCGCCGAGGATCCGGAGACGTCGCGCAAGCTGATCCTGCCGACCACCGACCCGAACCTGCGCGTGATCGTCGTGCGTGCGACCGACGTGCCGACCTACGTCGAGTATGGCGCGGCCGATTTCGGCGTCGCCGGCAAGGACGTGCTGCTCGAGCACGGCGGCGGCGGGCTGTATCAGCCGATCGATCTGAACATCGCATGCTGCCGGATGTCGGTTGCCGTGCCGGCGGGCTTCGACTACGCGAACGCGGTGCGCCAGGGCGCGCGGCTGCGCGTCGCGACGAAGTACGTCGAGACCGCCCGCGAGCACTTCGCCGCGAAGGGCGTGCATGTCGACCTGATCAAGCTGTACGGCTCGATGGAGCTTGCGCCGCTCGTGGGCCTGGCCGACGCGATCGTCGACCTTGTCAGTTCTGGCGGCACGCTGAAGGCGAACAATCTGGTCGAGGTCGAGGAGATCATGCCGATCTCGTCGCGCCTCGTCGTGAACCAGGCCGCGCTGAAACTGAAGCGCGCCGCGCTGAAGCCGTTCCTCGACGCGTTCGAACGCGCGTCGCAGCGGAGCGGAGCCTGACCCTCGCGGTTTTCGGCGCATTACCGGAACGGATGACAGCATGGCTATCAAGATTCGCAAACTCGATTCGGCAAGCGAAGGATTCGCGGCCGAATTGCGCGCGGTGCTCGCGTTCGAGGCGAGCGAAGATGACGCGATCGAGCGCTCGGTCGCGCAGATCCTCGCGGACGTGAGGGCGCGCGGCGACGCCGCGGTGCTCGACTACACGAACCGCTTCGACCGGCTGAACGCAGAGAGCGTCGCGGCGCTCGAGCTGCCGCAGGGCGCGCTGGCGGCGGCGCTCGAAAGCCTCGAGCCGAAGCGCCGCGCGGCGCTGGAGGCGGCGGCCGCGCGCGTGCGCGGCTACCACGAGAAGCAGAAGATCGAGTGCGGCAGCCACAGCTGGCAGTACACGGAATCCGACGGCACCGTGCTCGGCCAGAAGGTGACGCCGCTCGACCGCGTCGGCCTGTACGTGCCGGGCGGCAAGGCGGCGTATCCGTCGTCGGTGCTGATGAACGCGATTCCCGCGCGCGTCGCGGGCGTCGGCGAGATCGTGATGGTCGTGCCGACGCCGGACGGCGTGAAGAACGACCTCGTGCTCGCCGCCGCGTTCCTCGGCGGCGTCGACCGCGTGTTCACGATCGGCGGCGCGCAGGCGGTGGCCGCGCTCGCGTACGGCACGGCGACAGTGCCTGCCGTCGACAAGATCTGCGGCCCGGGTAACGCGTACGTCGCGTCGGCGAAGCGCCGCGTGTTCGGCACCGTCGGCATCGACATGATCGCCGGGCCGTCCGAGATCCTCGTGCTGTGCGACGGCACGACCGATCCGTCGTGGGTCGCGATGGACCTGTTCTCGCAGGCCGAGCACGACGAGCTCGCGCAGTCGATCCTGCTGTGCCCGGACGATGCGTTCATCGAGCGCGTCGAGAAGGCGATCGACGAGCTGCTGCCGACGATGCCGCGCCAGGATGTGATCCGCGCGTCGCTCGAAGGCCGCGGTGCGCTCGTCAAGGTGCGCGACATGAGCGAGGCGTGCAAGATTGCGAACGACATCGCGCCCGAGCACCTCGAAATCTCCGCGCTCGAGCCGCAGCAATGGGGCAAGCAGATCCGCCACGCGGGCGCGATCTTCCTCGGCCGCTACACGAGCGAGAGCCTTGGCGATTACTGCGCGGGCCCGAACCACGTGCTGCCGACGTCGCGCACCGCGCGCTTCTCATCGCCGCTCGGCGTCTACGATTTCTTCAAGCGCTCGAGCCTGATCGAAGTGAGCGCCGAAGGCGCGCATACGCTCGGCGAGATCGCGTCCGAACTCGCCTATGGGGAAGGATTGCAGGCGCACGCGAAGAGCGCCGAGTACCGGATGAAGGGGGCGGGCGACCGCCAGAAAGGCTAAAGGTAGGCCCAGCGCGTCGGAAGCGCGAGACGAGACCAGCCAAAAAGACGACAACCCGAGACCGCCCGCGAAGCGGCTCCCGCGCGACGCATGCGTCGCGCGAGGCGCTTGGGCCGGGACTATGCCGGCGCCGTGCGCCGTTGCCACCATGACTACGCCAGAAGACATCATCCGCCGCGACGTGCTCGCGATGACGAGCTACCCGGTGCCGGATGCGGCGGGCTTCGTGAAGCTCGACGCGATGGAGAACCCGTATTCGCTGCCTGCGCCGCTTGCGGCCGAGCTCGGCGAGCGGCTCGCGCACGTCGCGCTGAACCGCTATCCGGCGCCGCGTCCCGCCGTGCTGATCGACAAGCTGCGCGCGGCGATGGGCGTGCCCGCCGCGTGCGACGTGCTGCTCGGCAACGGCTCGGACGAGATCATCGGCATGCTCGCGATGGCGTGCGCGAAGCCGGGCGCGAAGGTGCTCGCGCCGGTGCCGGGCTTCGTGATGTACGAGCTGTCGGCGAAGTTCGCGCAGCTCGAGTTCGTCGGCGTGCCGCTCGCGGCCGACCTGACACTCGACGTCGACGCGATGCTCGCGGCCATCGCCGAGCACCGTCCGGCGCTCGTTTATCTCGCCTATCCGAACAACCCGACGGGCACGCTGTATCCGGACGAGGACATCGAGCGGATCATTGCGGCCGCGGAGGCGAGCCTCGTCGTGATCGACGAGGCGTACCAGCCGTTCGCGCAGCGCAGTTGGCTGCCGCGCGCGGCGGAGTTCGACAATGTCGTCGTGATGCGCACGATGTCCAAGCTCGGCCTGGCCGGCATCCGCTTGGGCTACCTCGTCGGGCTGCCCGCGTGGCTCGCGCAGTTCGACAAGGTGCGCCCGCCGTACAACGTGAACGTGCTGACGCAGGCGGCGGCCGAGTTCCTGCTCGCGCGCCTCGACGTGCTCGACGCGCAGGCCGCGCAGTTGCGCGACGCGCGCACCGGGCTCGCGCACGCGATCGGCGCGCTGCCGGGCGCGACGGTGTTCCCGAGCGCCGGCAATTTTCTGCTCGTGCGGGTGCCGGATGCGGCCGCCGTGTTCGACGTACTTTTGACTGAGCGGGTTTTGATCAAAAACGTGAGTAAAATGCACCCATTGCTCGCCAATTGCGTGCGCGTAACGGTTGGGTCTCCCGAAGAAAACGCGCGTCTTCTGGCCGCACTGAAGCTGGCGCTGCCCTGACGGGCCACCCCGGGGCGCCGTCTTTCTCGTCCCCATCTACACCAGTCAATTCAAGGAATCACCATGCGCGTGGCGGAAGTCGTTCGCAA
Source organism: Burkholderia sp. BDU5 (assembly GCF_001522845.1). NCBI lineage: Bacteria > Pseudomonadati > Pseudomonadota > Betaproteobacteria > Burkholderiales > Burkholderiaceae > Burkholderia > Burkholderia sp. BDU5. Next base: position 92,291 of record NZ_LOWC01000116.1, read on the forward strand.
CACCAGCGAAACGCAGATCCGTGTGAAGATCGACCTCGATGGCACCGGCAAGCAAAAACTCGCGACCGGCGTTCCGTTCCTCGACCATATGCTCGACCAGATCGCGCGCCATGGTCTCGTCGATCTCGACATCGAAGCGCATGGGGACACGCATATCGACGACCACCATACGGTCGAGGACGTCGGCATCTCGCTCGGCCAGGCTGTCGCGAAGGCGATCGGCGACAAGAAGGGCATCCGCCGCTACGGCCATTCGTACGTGCCGCTCGACGAGGCGCTGTCGCGCGTCGTGATCGATTTCTCCGGGCGTCCGGGCCTCGAATTCCACGTGCCGTTCACGCGTGCGCGAATCGGCACGTTCGACGTCGATCTGTCGATCGAATTCTTCCGCGGCTTCGTCAATCATGCGGGCGTGACGCTTCATATCGACAACCTGCGCGGCGTCAATGCGCACCATCAGCTCGAGACGGTGTTCAAGGCGTTCGGCCGCGCGCTGCGGATGGCGGTGGAGCTCGACGAGCGTGCGGCGGGGCAGATCCCGTCGACGAAGGGCAGCCTCTGATTCCCAGCCGGAGCGAAAACGACCCCACTGGCCGCGGCGGCTGCGCCGGCTTGCGATGGATCTGCTCAAATCGTTCATCTCCCTGCTCGCGCTGATCAATCCGCTCGGCGCGGTGCCGTTTTTCCTGAGCCTGACGGCCCAGCAGACGGAAACCGAGCGGCGACACACGATCCGCATCGCGGCGATCTCCGTGTTCTGCGTGATCGCTGTGACGACGCTGCTCGGCCAGCAGATCATCGATTTCTTCGGGATCACGGTGGGCTCGCTGGAGGTCGGCGGCGGGATCATCATGCTGCTGATGGCGATCTCGATGCTGAACGCGCAGATCGGCAACACGCGCTCGACGCCCGAGGAGCGCGACGAGGCGGAGTCGAAGAACAGCGTCGCCGTCGTGCCGCTCGCGATTCCGCTCCTGACGGGGCCGGGCTCGATCAGCACGGTGATCGTCTACGCGGCGAACGCCCGGCACTGGTACGACCGGCTCGGGCTCGTCGCGATCGGCGCGGCGCTCGCGCTCATCTGTTTCATTGCGATGCGGCTCGCCGAGCCGATCGCGCACTGGATCGGCCGCACCGGCATCAACATCGTCACGCGTTTGATGGGATTGATGCTGTCGGCGCTGGCGGTGGAATTCATCGTCGATGGACTGAAGGCATTGTTGCCTGCACTGACATGAAAACTTCGATTGCGATTGTGGATTATGGAATGGGCAACCTGCGCTCGGTCGCGCAGGCGCTCATGAAGGCGGAACCCGCCGCCGACGTGAAGATCGTCGACCGGCCCGAGGCGATCCGCGCGGCGGACCGCGTCGTGCTGCCGGGCCAGGGCGCGATGCCCGACTGCATGCGCTGCCTCGGCGAGTCCGGGTTGCAGGAGGCGGTGATCGAGGCGTCGCGCGCGAAGCCGCTCCTCGGCGTGTGCGTCGGCGAGCAGATGCTGTTCGACTGGAGCGCGGAAGGCGACACGAAGGGCCTCGGCCTGCTGCCGGGCAAGGTGCTGCGCTTCGAGCTCGAAGGCCGGCTGCAGGACGACGGCTCGCGTTTCAAGGTGCCGCAGATGGGCTGGAACCGCGTGCGCCAGGCGCGGCCGCACCCGCTGTGGGAGGGGGTGCCGGACAACGCGTATTTCTATTTCGTGCATAGTTATTACGTGGTGCCGGACAACCCGGCGCACATTGCGGGCGAGACCGAATACGGCGACATCTTCACGTCCGCGGTTGCGCGCGACAATCTCTTCGCGACCCAATTTCACCCGGAAAAGAGCGCGGAAGTGGGGTTGCGGCTATACCGGAATTTTGTCCATTGGAACCCCTGAACGTGGCGCGAGAGCCGCATCCGGCGTGCGCAAGTCGCCCGCCGCACGGGCCTTGCGAGCGGATACGCAGAAAGAGTTGTACTAAACTAGCGAGACGGCACCGCGCCGGATGGGCCGGCGCGCGCCTCTTGACCTCTTCATTTTTCCCTGACAACACCCGATTGCTATGCTGCTGATTCCGGCCATCGATCTTAAAGACGGTCAGTGTGTGCGCCTCAAACAAGGCGATATGGACCAGGCGACGATTTTTTCCGAGGATCCTGCGGCGATGGCCCGTAAATGGGTCGATCTCGGCGCGCGGCGTTTGCATCTCGTCGACCTGAACGGCGCGTTCGCCGGCAAACCGAAGAATCTCGAGGCGATCGAGGCGATTCTCGGGGAGGTCGGCAACGAAATCCCGGTGCAGCTGGGCGGCGGCATCCGCAGCCTCGAGACGATCGAGAAGTATCTGGACGCCGGGCTGTCGTACGTGATCATCGGCACGGCGGCGGTGAAGGACCCGGGCTTTCTGCAGGATGCGTGCAGTGCGTTCGCGGGCAGCATCATCGTCGGCCTCGACGCGAAGGACGGCAAGGTCGCGACTGACGGCTGGAGCAAGCTCACGGGCCACGAAGTGATCGATCTCGCGCGGAAGTTCGAGGACTACGGCGTCGAGTCGATCGTGTATACCGACATCGGCCGCGACGGGATGCTGCAAGGCATCAACATCGAGGCGACGGTGAAGCTCGCGCAGGCGGTCGGCATTCCGGTGATCGCGAGCGGCGGCCTGTCGAATATCGGCGACATCGAGAAGCTCTGCAAAGTGGAAGACGAAGGTGTCGAAGGCGTGATCTGCGGCCGGGCGATCTACTCGGGCGACCTCGATTTCGCCGCCGCGCAGAAACGCGCGGACGAACTGAACGGCGAGCTCGACGACGCCTGACGCGCCGCCTCGGCACTCCGCCTTTTCGCCAAGCCGCCCGCCCCGTGCGGGCGGCATTACCCGCGGCATGCCGCGCAACATCATGGCTCTAGCTAAACGCATCATCCCCTGTCTCGACGTGACCGCCGGGCGCGTCGTCAAGGGCGTCAATTTCGTCGAACTGCGCGACGCGGGCGATCCCGTCGAGATCGCGCGGCGTTATGACGAGCAGGGCGCGGACGAACTCACGTTCCTCGACATCACCGCGACGTCGGACGGCCGCGACCTGATCCTGCCGATCATCGAGGCGGTCGCGTCGCAGGTGTTCATTCCGCTCACGGTGGGCGGCGGCGTGCGCGCGGTCGAGGACGTGCGGCGCCTCCTGAACGCCGGCGCGGACAAGGTCGGCATGAACTCGTCAGCGGTCGCGAATCCGCAGCTCGTGCGCGACGCGGCCGACAAGTACGGCTCGCAGTGCATCGTCGTCGCGATCGATGCGAAGCGCGTGTCGGGCGAAGGCGAGGCGCCGCGCTGGGAAGTCTTCACGCACGGCGGCCGCAAGGGCACGGGCCTCGATGCCGTCGAATGGGCGCGCAAGGTGGCCGAGCTCGGCGCGGGCGAGATCCTGCTCACGAGCATGGACCGCGACGGCACGAAGGCGGGCTTCGATCTCGCGTTGACGCGCGCGGTGTCGGACGCGGTGTCCGTGCCCGTGATCGCGTCGGGCGGCGTCGGCTCGCTCGAGCACCTCGCGGCGGGCATCACCGAAGGCCGCGCGGACGCGGTGTTGGCCGCGAGCATCTTCCACTACGGCGAGCATACGGTCGGCGAGGCGAAGCGCTTCTTGGCCGAGCGCGGTATTCCGGTGAGGTTGTGATGAGCGAAGCAATGAAGCCGGGCGACTGGCTCGACAAGGTCCGCTGGGACGCGAACGGCCTCGTGCCGGCGATCGCGCAGGACGCGGCGACGAACGACGTGCTGATGTTTGCGTGGATGAACCGCGAAGCGTTGGCGAAGACGATTGAATTGAAGCGCGCGGTGTACTACTCGCGCTCGCGGCAGCGCCTGTGGTTCAAGGGCGAGGAGTCGGGCCACGTGCAGCACGTGCACGAAGTGCGGATCGACTGCGACGAGGACGTCGTGCTGCTGAAAGTCGAGCAGGTCGAGGGCATCGCGTGCCACACCGGCCGGCGCTCGTGCTTTTTCCAGAAATTCGAGGGCACCGTCGACGACGGCGAATGGGTCGCGGTCGATCCGGTGCTCAAAGACCCCGAACACATCTACAAATGACGCAATCGACGATCGAAGACACGCTGCTGCGCCTCGCCGCCGTAATCGACAGCCGCAAGGGCGGCGATCCCGAGCAATCGTACGTGTCGCGCCTCTTCCACAAGGGCGACGACGCGGTCCTGAAGAAGATTGGCGAGGAAGCGACCGAAGTAGTGCTCGCCGCGAAGGACGTGCGCCAGGGCGGCGCGCCGTCCGCGCTCGTCGGCGAAGTCGCGGACCTGTGGTTCCACTGCCTCGTCGCGCTGTCGCACTTCGACCTGAGCCCCGCCGACGTGATCGCCGAGCTCGAGCGCCGCGAAGGGTTGTCGGGCATCGAGGAAAAGGCGCTGCGCAAGCGCCGCGAGCGCGAAGAAAACGGCGGATGAGCCGATGCGGCCGCACGCCGCGCAAGATTTGTCATCAAAGGGGAATAGCATCATGTCAGAGTCGCCGAACCAATTTCCGCCGCCATACCAGAACGCGACCGAGAGCGAACGCCAGCAATCGTTGCGCACGTTGACGCACATCCTCTACCTGCTATACGCGATTCACTGGCTGACGGGCGGCATCACGGGCATCGTCGCGATCATCATCAACTACGTGAAGCGCGACGATACGCTCGGCACCGCGTATCAGGCTCATTTCGAATGGCAGATCCGCACCTTCTGGCGCGCGCTGATCGCGTATCTGATCGGCTTTGCGCTGCTGTTTGTCGGGATCGGCTTCGTCGTGCTGGGTGCGGTGTGGATCTGGACGCTGTACCGTATCATCAAAGGCTGGCTGTACTTGAACGACAACAAGACGCTCGATCCGCAGGCATGGTTCTGACGCCTGGCGGGACGCGTCGGGGAACACGATGAGTCACGACCCGAACTGCCTGTTCTGCAAGATCGCGGCGGGCGAGATTCCGAGCACGAGGGTGCACGAGGACGACGAATTCGTCGCTTTCAGGGACATCCGGCCCGCAGCCGATACGCACGTGCTCGTCATTCCGCGCAAGCACGTGCCGACGCTGTCCGCCGTCACCGAGGAAGACGCGCCGCTGCTTGGTAGAATGATGGTTCTCGTCGCGCGGCTCGCCGAGCAGCTGGGCTGCGCGTATACGGGCGGCGAAACCGGGTTCCGGACGGTGATCAATACCGGGCCGGGCGGCGGGCAGGAGGTCTATCACCTGCACGCGCATATTCTGGCCGGGCCGCGTCCGTGGCGCCGGATGGGATGAGATGACGGGCGCCGCCCGTCATCCGAACGAAGCCGGCGCGGGGCCGGCGATTTGCGCCGCGAGACCGGCGAGGTTTAGGAGAGTTTCATCATGGGCGGATTGAGTATTTGGCATTGGCTGATCGTGTTGCTGATCGTCGCGCTGGTGTTCGGCACGAAGAAACTGCGCAACATCGGCAATGATCTCGGCAGTGCGGTCAAGGGTTTCAAGGATGGCATGAAGGAGAGCGAAACCCCCGCCGACGCGCAGCAGTTGCCGCGCTCGGGATCGGTCGACGTCGACGCGAAGGAAGCCGCGTCGCGCTCGTCCGATTCGCACAAAGCATAAGACACGCTGACGGACTGCCGCGATGCTCGATCTCGGTCTTTCAAAGATGGCGCTGATCGGCGTCGTCGCGCTCGTCGTGCTCGGCCCCGAGCGGCTGCCGCGCGTCGCGCGGACGGCGGGCGCGCTCTTCGGGCGCGCGCAGCGCTACATCAACGACGTGAAGGCGGAAGTCTCGCGCGAGATCGAGCTCGATGCGCTGCGCACGATGAAGACCGATTTCGAGCAGGCGGCGCGCAACGTCGAGAACACGATCCACGACAACCTGCGCGAGCACGAACGCGATCTCAACGCCGCGTGGAACTCGACGGTGTCGTCGGGCGATCCGGCGGCCGTCGACGCGTCGGACGGTTCGGCTGCGCCGTTCGGCGAGCCGTCGTGGCGCAGCGTCGTCGCCGCGTCGGCGAAGCGCCGCAACTGGCGGGTGAGGAAGACGGCGACGCCCGTCTGGTACAAGCGCGCAACGATGCGCCGCACGCAGGTGCAGTCGGGCGCCGCGCGCGTCGCGCGGCACCAGCCGGCGAGCCTGCGCCGTCCCGCGCGTTTCTTCTGAGCGATGAATCGCGCTTGTCATTTCAACCGAGGGCCGGTGTGAGCGACCCCCAGCACAATCCGGACGAAGGTCCGGAAGAGACCTTCATCTCCCATCTCGTCGAACTGCGTGACCGCATCATCCGGGCGGGCGTGGCGGTGATCGTCGTGTTTCTCGGGCTCGTCTACTGGGCGCCCGATATCTTCCGGCTGCTCGCGCGGCCGCTGATGCAGAACCTGCCGAAGGGCGGCAAGATGATCGTGACCGACGTCACCGGCTCGTTCTTCGTGCCGATGAAGGTGACGATGCTCGTCGCACTCGTGATTGCGCTGCCGATCGTGCTGTACCAGATCTGGGCGTTCGTTGCGCCGGGGCTCTATCAGCACGAGAAGAAGCTTGTCTTGCCGCTCGTCAGCAGCAGCTATGTGCTGTTCCTGTGCGGGATGGCGTTTGCGTACTTCGTCGTGTTCCCGACGATCTTCCGCGTGATGGCGCACTACAACGCGCCGCTCGGCGCCGAGATGTCGACCGATATCGACAATTACCTGAGCTTCGTGCTCGGCATGTTCGTTGCGTTCGGGGTGACGTTCGAGGTGCCGGTCGTCGTCGTGCTGCTCGTGCGGATGGGCGTGCTGACTGTGCAGAAGCTCAAGGAGATCCGGCCGTACGTGATCGTCGGCGCGTTCGTCGTCGCGGCCGTCGTGACGCCGCCCGACGTGTTCTCGCAGCTGATGCTCGCGCTGCCGCTCGTGCTGTTGTACGAGGCGGGGATCATCGCGGCGCGGCTCTTCGTCAAGCCGCCGCCGAAAGAAGAAGACCAAGGCAAAACCGCGGCGAGCTGAGCGGGCGGTGGGCCGGGCTTGCCGGCGCGTAGCTGGGTTGGTTGTAAAGGCCACTAAAAGGCCATCGACCGCCCGGCGGACCATTCGAGCGGCGGCCTGCGCGGATTTTGCTCAGAGCCGCTTCGCGTCGGGCGGTCGGTTCGATCAGACGCGGCAGAAGCAAGAAACAAAAAAGCAACTCATCTTTGAATCGCCCCCAGGAAGTTGGACACCGATCCAACCTTTGAGGGGCAGTTCACTTGGGTTGCTTTTTTGTTTGCCGTCACGCCGGAAGGCGGCGAAGCGTGCGTCGCGGGCGTTGTCTCGGCCGTCCCGACGCCTGCTTACTCCTCCTCGTCGCTATTCTGCTCGTCGAGCGCCTGCTTCGGCGGCGGCGGCCGCTTGCCGATCACGACCGTCACGTCGAGCTCCTTGCCCTTGCGCACGACGTGCACCTTGGTCGGCGTGCCCGGCTTGATCTGCGCGACGACGTTCAGGAGCTTTGTCGTATCGGTGATTTCCTCGCCGTCGACCGATACGAGGATGTCGCCCGGCTTGATCCCCGCCTTGTCGGCCGGGCCGCCCTGCAGCACGCCCGCAACGATCGCGCCCGATTTTTGCGCGAGGCTGAACGACTCGGCGATCTCGGGCGTCACGTCCTGCGGCTCGACGCCGATCCAGCCGCGCGTGACGGCGCCCGTCGTGATGATGCTCTCGAGCACGTTGCGCGCGGTCGAGACGGGGATCGCGAAGCCGATCCCGAGCGAGCCGCCCGAGCGCGAGTAGATCGCCGTATTGATGCCGAGCAGGTTGCCGTTCACGTCGACGAGCGCGCCGCCCGAGTTGCCCGGGTTGATCGGCGCGTCGGTCTGGATGAAGTTCTCGAACGTGTTAATGCCGAGATGGTTGCGCCCGAGCGCGCTGATGATCCCCATCGTGACCGTCTGGCCGACGCCGAACGGATTGCCGATCGCGAGCACGACGTCGCCGACGCGCGCCTGGTCCGACCGGCCGAGCGTGATCGTCGGCAGGTTCGACATGTTGATCTTGAGCACCGCGAGATCGGTCTCGGGATCGCTGCCGATCACCTTCGCGGTCGCGGTGCGACCGTCGGCGAGCGCGACTTCGATCTGGTCCGCGCCGTCGACGACGTGCTGGTTCGTTAGAATGTAACCCTCCGAGCTTACGATGACGCCCGACCCCAGATTGGCCGCGGGCTCATCCTGCTGCCGCCGCGCGTTGCGATCGCCGAAGAAATAGCGAAAGAGCGGATCCTTCGCGCGCGGATCGGGCGGCAGCGAACCGTCCTTGCTGGAGAATACGTTGACGACCGCGGGCATTGCCTTCTGCGCGGCGTCCGCGTACGAGGATTGAGCGGGCGCGCCGCCGACGCCGGGCGCGACTTCCCGCAGCGCGACGATCGGCGCCGCGAGCTGTTTGCCGAGTTGTCCTTGCCGTTGGAGCCATTGCGGCTTGAGCGTCGCCACGATGAACATCAGTGCGAGCAGCACCGTCACCGCTTGGGCGAAGAACAGCCAGAAGCGTCTAAGCATTTGAAGATATTAGAGGTTTATATGGATCGGATCGAACTTGAATTGTACTTGAACAATACCCTCGAAATTGAGCGGTTCAAGGACTACAGCCCGAACGGCCTCCAGGTGGAGGGCCGTCGCAAGATTGAAAGAATCGCCACCGGCGTGACGGCTTCGCTCGCGTTTCTCGACCGCGCACTCGAATGGGGCGCTGACGCGGTACTCGTCCATCATGGCTACTTCTGGCGCAATGAGGCGCCGCAAATCACGGGCCGCAAGTACCAGCGCCTGAAGCGCCTGCTCGCGAACGACCTGAACCTGTTCGCGTTTCACCTGCCGCTCGACGCGCACCCCGAGTTCGGCAACAACGCGCAGCTCGGCGAACGCCTCGGCCTGATCGGCGACGCCCGTTTCGGCGACCAGGACCTCGGCTGGCTCGCGACGCTGCCGATGCCCGTCACGCTCGAGCACTTCACCGCGAAGGTCGAGAATACGCTAGGCCGCACGCCGCTCGTGCTCGGCGATGCGGACCAGCAGCTCCGCCGCGTCGCATGGTGCACGGGCGGCGCGCAAAGTTATTTCGACGCGGCAATCGACGCGGGCGCCGACGTGTTCCTGACGGGCGAAGTGTCCGAGTACGTGACGCACGCGTCGGCCGAGAGCGGCGTCGCGTTCGTTGCGGCGGGGCACCATGCGACCGAGCGCTTCGGCATCCAGGCGCTCGGCCAGCATTTATCGGAACGATTTGATCTCGAGCATATTTTTATCGACATTCATAACCCGGTTTAACTGCGTGAATTGTCGCACCGCATCCAAAGAAAACACGATGCGGTGCGCATTCCGTCGATTATCGGTCCGGAAATTTCGATAGCCCGGGGAAACCCTTGATTAATAATGGCTTCGGAAGGTATTTAACGTCCGGGTCTTGTAAATGCCGACTCCATTCGAGCAAACTAGCGGCGGTGTGAAATGTCGTGACGGAAATCCAACTCGTAATTGGGGCGTGTAATGCGAGACAAAGAAGAGGAACACGTCGACAGCGGCCGCCGGACATGGCTGATTGCGACATCCGTAGCAGGTGGCGTAGGAGGCGTCGCCACCGTCGTACCTTTCGCGGCGTCGTTGGCGCCGTCTGCCAGGGCCAAGGCGGCGGGCGCGCCCGTCGAGGTCGATATCAGCGCGCTCAAGCCGGGCGAAATGCTCACGGTCGCCTGGCGCGGCAAGCCGGTTTGGGTGCTGAACCGCACCGACTCGATGCTCGCCGACGTCGTCAAGGCCGACAAGGAAGTCGCCGATCCGCAGTCGAAATCCCCGTACTCGATGCCGTTGCCTGCGTATTGCGCGAACGAGTACCGGTCGAGAGCCGACCGCAAGAACATTCTCGTCGTGATGGCGGTGTGCACGCACCTCGGCTGCACGCCGAGCCCGCGCTTCACGCCGGGGCCGCAGCCGAACCTGCCCGACGACTGGCCGGGCGGCTTCCTGTGCCCGTGCCACGGCTCGACTTACGACCTCGCCGGGCGGGTCTTCAAGAACAAGCCGGCGCCGCAGAATCTGGACGTCCCGCCTTACATGTTCACGTCGGCCACGACGCTCGTGATCGGCAAGGACGAGAAAGGAGAAGCGTAAATGGCGACCGATAACAAAGAGATCTCCACAACCGGCTTGCTCGGCTGGGTCGACCGGCGCTTTCCCCTGACTTCCACCTGGAAGCAGCATCTTTCCGAGTACTACGCGCCGAAGAACTTCAACGTCTGGTATTTCTTCGGGTCGCTTGCGCTACTCGTGCTCGTCAACCAGATCGTCACGGGCATCTTCCTGACGATGAACTACAAGCCCGACTCGACGCTCGCGTTCGCGTCGGTCGAGTACATCATGCGCGAGGTGCCGTGGGGCTGGCTGATTCGCTACATGCACTCGACGGGCGCGTCGATGTTCTTCGTCGTCGTCTACCTGCACATGTTCCGCGGCCTGCTGTACGGCTCATACCGCAAGCCGCGCGAGCTCGTGTGGATCTTCGGCTGCGCGATCTTCCTGTGCCTGATGGCCGAGGCGTTCTTCGGCTACCTGCTGCCATGGGGGCAGATGTCGTTCTGGGGCGCGCAGGTGATCGTGAACCTGTTCTCGGCGATTCCGTTCATCGGTCCGGACCTGTCGCTGTGGATTCGCGGCGACTACGTCGTGTCCGACGTCACGCTGAACCGCTTCTTCGCGTTTCACGTGATCGCGATTCCGCTCGTTCTGCTCGGGCTCGTCGTCGCGCACCTGATCGCGCTGCACGAAGTGGGGTCGAACAACCCGGACGGCATCGAGATCAAGGAGAAGAAGGACGAGAAGGGCGTGCCGCTCGACGGCATTCCGTTCCACCCGTACTACTCGGTGCACGATTTCTTCGGCGTTTGCGTGTTCCTGATGGTGTTCGCGGCGATCCTGTTCTTCATGCCGGAGATGGGCGGCTACTTCCTCGAGGCAAACAACTTCATCCCGGCGAATCCGCTGCAGACGCCGCCCGAGATCGCGCCCGTCTGGTACTTCACCGCGTTCTACGCGATGCTTCGCGCGACGACCGACCCGTTCAAGATCGTGCTGATGATCGTGCTCGTGGCGTCCGGCCTCTTGGCGCTCGTGCGCGCGCGCGGCAAGTGGAAGATCGCGCTGCCCGCGCTCGCCGCGGCGCTCGTCGTCTTCATGTACTTCACGGAGTCGAAGTTCTGGGGCGTCGTCGTGATGGGCGCGGCCGTCGTCACGCTGTTCTTCCTGCCGTGGCTCGACCGCAGCCCGGTGAAGTCGATCCGCTACCGGCCGTTTTTCCACAAGGTGTTCTTCGGGATCTTCGTCGCCGTGTTCCTGACGCTCGCGTTCCTCGGCACGCGGCCGCCTTCGCCTGCCGCGACGCTGATCGCGCAGGTATGCGCGCTCGTGTATTTCGCGTTCTTCCTCGGCATGCCGTTCTGGACGCCGCTTGGCAAATTCAAGCAGCCGCCCGAACGCGTGCGGTTCAAATCCCACTGACGTGAGCGAGGAGGAATAAGTATGAAGAAATTGCTTTCGACGCTCGCAATGTTTATTGTGTCGGCATGTCTGCTGACGAGCGTATCCGTGCGGGCCGAGGAGGGCGAATTTCCGCTCGACCGTGCGCCCGACAACACGGAGAATCTCGTCTCTTTGCAGCATGGCGCGCAGTTGTTTGTAAACTATTGCCTGAATTGCCATAGTGCGAACCTGATGCGCTACAACCGGCTGACGGATCTCGGTATCTCACAGAAGGAGATCGAGGCGAATCTCCTGTTCACGACCGACAAGGTCGGCAACACGATGAGTGTCGCGATGCGGCCGGAAGACGCGAAGACCTGGCTCGGCGCCGCACCGCCGGATCTGTCCGTCGAAGCGCGCGCCCGCAGCCGTGATTGGCTCTACACGTATCTGCGCACGTTCTACCGCGACGATACGCGGCCGACGGGCTGGAACAACGCCGTGTTCCCGAACGTCGGCATGCCTCACGTGCTGTGGCAGCTTCAAGGGGAGCGCATTGCAAAATTCGAGGAAAAGAAGGACGAGGAAACGGGCGAGAAGGTGAACAAGCTCGTCGGATTCCAGCAGGTGACGCCCGGGACGCTTTCGCCGGTGGATTATGATGCTGCCGTCGGCGACCTGGTCGCGTACCTGAGCTGGATGTCCGAACCGGCGCAACAGACCCGCAAACGCCTCGGCGTGTGGGTGCTGCTGTTCCTCGGTGTCCTGACCTTCTTCGCCTGGCGGCTCAACGCCGCCTACTGGAAAGATATCAAGTAATCACGCCGTGACTGGCGTGGGGTCAGCGCAAGGAAGAGTAGGGTGGTTTTCCGCGCGCTGGCCCTCGGCTTTTTGAGGAAACGCAAACATGATGGTTCTGTATTCCGGCACGACTTGTCCGTTCTCCCAGCGTTGCCGGCTGGTGTTATTCGAAAAGGGCATGGATTTCGAGATCCGCGACGTCGATCTGTTCAACAAGCCGGAAGACATCGCGGTGATGAATCCGTACGGACAGGTGCCGATTCTCGTCGAACGCGATCTGATCCTGTACGAATCGAACATCATCAACGAGTACATCGACGAGCGCTTCCCGCATCCGCAACTGATGCCGGCCGACCCGGTGCAGCGCGCGCGCGCGCGCCTGTTCCTGCTCAACTTCGAGAAGGAGCTGTTCGTGCACGTGAGCACGCTCGAAAACGAGAAGGGCAAGGCGGCGGAGAAGAGCCACGAGAAGGCGCGCCTCGCGATCCGCGATCGCCTGACACAGCTCGCGCCGATCTTCCTGAAGAACAAGTACATGCTCGGTGAAGAGTTCTCGATGCTCGACGTCGCGATCGCGCCGCTGTTGTGGCGTCTCGACCACTACGGGATCGATCTGTCGAAGAACGCCGCGCCGCTGATGAAGTATGCAGAGCGGATCTTCAGCCGTCCTGCCTATATCGAAGCGCTGACGCCGTCCGAAAAGGTTATGCGTCGTTAAGCTGTATGTGACTGGGGAGCGGATGCGGCGGCGCGACGTCGCCGCATCCGCTTCTGTTCGAGGATGGCGATGCAAGAGATTTCCACGAAGCCGTATCTGCTGCGCGCGCTGTACGAGTGGTGCACGGATAACGGATATACGCCGCACATTGCGGTGCGGGTCGACAAGTCGACGCGCGTGCCGCGGCAGTTCGTGCGCGACGGCGAGATCGTGTTGAACATCAGCTTCGAGGCGACGAGCCAGTTGCAGATGGGCAACGAATGGATCGAGTTCACTGCGCGGTTCTCGGGCAAGGCGCACAAGATCGAGGTGCCGATTGCGAATGTGCTCGCGATCTACGCGCGCGAGAACGGTCAGGGGATGGCGTTTCAGGTCGACGTCGTCGCGGAGGCTGGCGACGATGGCGGCGGCGAGGCGCTTGCCGCTGCGGACGATGGCGACGACGTCGGTGGGCAGGCCGCAGTGACCGATGGCGCGCGGGGCGCAGCGGACGCGGCGCCGGAATCCGGCGATCGCGCGGACGAACCGCCGAAGTCCGATGGCGACGGCGATCGCGCGAAAGGCGGCCGGCCTCGCCTCAAGATTGTGAAATGAGGTAGAATCTTCGGCTCAACGCCGGCTTAGCTCATCTGGTAGAGCAGTTGATTTGTAATCATCAGGTGGCGGGTTCGAGTCCTGCAGCCGGCACCAAATAAATCAAGGGCTTAGCTTTGGCTAAGCCCTTGACGTTTCTGGTTCTCGTCAACGAACTGTCAACGGCATGTGTGGGTTGGAGGCATCTGCGGCCATTGCGCCGATGGTCGCGACCGGCAATTGCTGCCAAGCAAATAAACGTCTGGCGGTGATGTGTTGCCGCCGCGTAGCTCAAAAGAAGTCGCAGTTGACACCAACGATAAAAGCGGACATATAAGCTCTCTTATCAGCGCCCTCCCTCGGGTGCAGCAGGAGGAGCCCGATTGTGTCTTTCATCGCCATCTGACGGGGTAGGTGACTAGCCTCTGTGATGTAGAACTTCCGGCTGACAATTTCGTGCGCGCGTACTTCGCGATCGCAATCACCAACAAGGCCTGGCCATCATGCGAAATCCACCGGAGCGTTATCTACAGATCCTGCAGGAGTGTTTTGCAAGGGCGCCGCAGTGGCTCGGCGCCGGCAAAGACTGCGAAGCAGACTACGCGCGCGCACCGACTGCCCCTCTGACAACAAATCAGGATGGAAAGCACACAGCCTTTCAGCGTTGGTTTCACTTCAAGGAAGCGTTCTCTCCAGACTTCGTAAGCGCTGCCATTGATTCGCTTGGGTATCGTCCTCGCCATGTGATCGATCCATTTGGAGGTTCTGGCACGAGCGCAATCACCGCGCAACTATTGTCGATCGATGCAACGACAATTGAGGTCAATCCATTTCTAGCAGACGTAATTCAAGCAAAAGTAAGCACGCTTTCCGCGGATGCGCTGCGCTCGGCCGCAGCCGATTTCCAAGCGATGCTGCCTAGCACCCGTAGCAACATTTCTCGGCTGGGTCATTGGCCGCCAACGTTCGTCGAAGGCGAAGGCAAGAATCGTTGGATTTTCCCCCTGAATGTTGCTCGGCGATTGTCGCAATACCTCACCTGCATCGATGCCATTGAAGATGATGTTGTCCAGCGCTTCTTTCGAGTAGTGCTAGGTGCCGTGCTCGTGGACTGCAGTAACGTATACGTTAATGGGAAGGGCCGGCGCTATCGGTCCGGTTGGCAGGAAAACGAACCGACTCCGCGCCTATTGGACGAGATGTTTGCAAGTCAGTTCAACACATCGTTCGAAGACGTTCTTCGTTTCGAGCAGCGCCCCCGTTCTCGCGTCTCGGTTATCAATGGGGACTCGCGTGCGGCACTGCCTCAGATCAATGAGCCGGCGGACTTGATCGTCTTCTCTCCGCCGTACCCAAACTCCTTCGATTACACGGACATCTACAATGTCGAACTTTGGGTGCTTGGCTATCTTCGCAGTGCCACGGAGAATCAGAAACTGCGTAAGGAAACCCTCCGCTCCCATGTCCAGATTCGACGTCCTTATGAGCTTCCGCAGAGGCCGTCGCACAAGCTGAGTCAAACGCTGAAGGCGCTTCATTCGCATCAAGAGACTTTGTGGGACGGCAACATCCCGGCCATGGTTGGCGCCTACTTCCGAGATCTGGAGGCTGTGCTAGAGCAGTGCAAGCGCCTTCTTGCGCCGTCAGGAAAGGTCATTATGGTGGTGGGAGACTCCCGCTACGCGAGTGTGCGCATCGAGGTGGCGGCAATTCTTGCGGAACTCGCGTCGGAGATCGGTTTCGGTCACGTGTTGACTCGCGAAGTTCGTCAAATGCGGCTGAGTGCTCAGCAAGGTGGCCACTTCCAGCTTGCTGAGAGCGTGGTCGAACTCAGCCTTTGATCCGAATTAGGCGGGGGGGTCTTCGAGCGGGTACAGGTCCTCACGGTGCTCCTTGTGGGAAGCGGTGATCCAGTAGCGCTTGGCAATAACGTTGTATGTGATCGCCGGCGTTTGAATGGCATCGTCGATCTCTTTCTTATTGCCAGCGCAGAAGTCGTAAACGCATAGGAAAGCGCCATCCAGCTTTTCATGATCCCGGTAGGCCGCGGTCTGCTGGATGCCTGAGCATGCCCATGCGATGTTTTCCTTCAAGCTGATCCTGGTCAGTTTCTTCTTCTTTAAGGGGTCCGGCACTGCTGTTGGATCGTTAGCAGGCGTGTACGCGTCGCGGGTGGTCTTCAGTTCAAGGACAGCACTGTTGTGGCCCACATTGAAGGGTATTACCGTCAGATCGGCTCGACCGTTTCCGATGTTTGGCTCGGAGCGGATGCGTGCGACGTCCGAGTACTTTCCTAGCAAGAAGTGCCACAGGTCGTTTTGCACCGTGCTTTCTGGGCTCGAAACCGTGACCCGCTGTTTCGCATTTAGCCACCAGGTCGTGGTTTGCCGCGCGCACACCTCGTAGAATTGGTCGAGCGCCTGCGCGATGGCCGCTAGATCAACGACCACTGGAGCGTCATCTAGCTCGTGCTGATACGGCGCGGACAGATCGTCAATGCCGCGCGGCCAAATAACTAGTTTTGAAACGCTCGTTAACGCGACGGTGAGCGCAGAACCGAGGCCCGCATTCTGAATTTCTTCCACGACTTCGGTTGTGCCAGTGAATCGCTTCGGATGCACGCAGCCACCGATGTCTCCAGTGCCGGCGGCCAAAATACCAGCGAGCTTATCCGTTGGCGACGAACCAAGCATTGGGTTACGTTTCCAGCCCATGCTGGTCGCAAACGGACCGCTATCGTCGATATGCACCATGACGATCGGCCCATGCAGTTCTTGTTTGCTGGCTCGTAGGTGGCGAGCATGTGCGATCAGAGTCCTTGTCCAACCGTCCAAGAACGCCTCCTTGCTCCCCGCCTCAGCCACAGAAATGACTGACGCCCCTTTTTCGATCACTGCGTCTAATGCTGCCTGAAGAGCTCCGCCAAATTGGCTCTTGGTCGACTTATTCATGTCAGTGCCATCGCTTTGTCAAGGTAGTCGCAGTAAAGGCGTACGCCGTCACGCTCAGCATCGGGTCGGAGAGCCCGTAGCCGATCGATCAGGTGATGCGCTACCTCGATATTCTTGTTCTCGTCTGTCCATTCAGCGAAATCGACGACTTCTCCATCTATCACCGTGGCATTGCCATAATTGGCGTCGATGGGGCCGATGTCAGCTCTATTAGCGAGAAAGCGGCCGAAGCATGCGGAAACGAGTTCCCGAAACAATCTCGCTGTGCGTTTGGCCTCGGCGTGATTTAGTAAGTTGGAGTAGATCTGCCGACCAGTGGCACCTAATGAGTAATGCGCCGTCAGACGATTTTTTGATCCGAAGTCAACTCGCTCGATCGATAGCACGCCCGCAAAGGCGAGCCTGTCAATTTCACGCTGTACATCCGGAAAGAACGGAAACGGACCATGCTTCAAGACACGTCCGCGGACACGGGTTACGTCGAACAAGTCGGCCAACGTGTTGGCTAGGTACAGGACGACATGTAGCTGAGGCGTTGCCATCGGCGTAAGCCCCATGCGAGATGCTTCCGCGATGCACAGCAGCACCCATGCCTTCCACATGCCGGCATTCTCTAATCGTGCCTCATGCGTTGGCGTGCTCATGCGTTCGTTCCGACGTAGCGTTCCGGATAGATGGCATGGTCTCGTTCGTCCTCGTAGGCTTGCCGGAACCGATCGAGCGCCCTGGTGGGGGCCGCGATCGTTAGGAGATCGAGGACATGCGCAGCTCGCTGCTCCATGGGGATCGCAGCTGGCGTCTCTTGTGGCGCCTCGTCGGTTACTTGACCATAAAATCGTTGGTCGGGGTAAGCTCCAAACAAAGCTGGAATCATCTGCTCGCGATTGACGTTGGACGACGCAATCAGTCTAGTCGCAGCAGCATTCCCCGGACGCGACGCAAATCGTCTCAGCAGATCGGCAGCCCGCGGTACAAAGACGGAATCCAAGCTTGCTTCAGGCGTTTCTAGTATGAGCATTGTGGGTGCGTCCGGCGCGGCCAGTTCCAGCAGTGCCATGCGAAACGCGAGGTCGATAAATTCCTTTTGTGATTCGGAGACTGATTGCCCAAACTCCCTAACGGTCGCTGTGTCGCGATGGACACCGGATGTCAGCGCAGGCACGAAATGTGGAAACGGGAAACTCTCCGTAGCACTGCGCTGTCCAATTCGGCTCTGCCTTGGCGTGTATTTGATTTCACACTGCTCCGCCAAAAAGCCGCGTATATACTTAGCGAACACTGTTTCGATCTGTGTTGAGACCGCTTGCACTTCGCGGTCGATAGCATGTGCCAACTCCCGGAATTGCTCGGTTAGCTCGATTCTTTCTACGTCGATCTGATTCAGTGTAGCTTCGAACGTCGCTAGCCGTCCTTCCAGTTCAGTACGACGTTCTATCGCCTCTGGCATTGTCTGGCCAAACGCTTGTAGTTGCTGTTCCAGTGATGTCACCGCTGCTGTGGCGGCTACCAGCTTCGCCGCAGTTTCTGAATAGGCATTTTCTGCATCCTTCAGCGGGGACTGCATTGCGTCCAAATCACGCTCAGCCTTAGAAATTAAAGCTCGCTGTTGTTCTATGTATTCGCTGGCGTGCGGATCGTGCTCTGTCTGTATCCCGTCATCGATAGGGCTTTCGCACACCGGACAGGTATTCATGTAGAGCTTCGTGTTCACGTGTGCGACGGCGTCAGCGTCCTGATTGCCACAGACTAAGCACCCTGCGCCAGCCTCAAAGTGGGCGAGCAGGTATCGTCCGGCGTCATTTACGCTTGGGAAGAACGTTTCGTAAAATGTGTTGAGTCGATACGCTAGGTCGGCGCGCTTCTCGTGTACTTCCTGTCGTCGGTTCTCTATTTGCTGGCGCAACGAGTCGCGCTCGCGCGAGACATCGTTTTTCTGCTTTGCAAGGTCGGTCAGCTCACTCCGTCGCGCTTCCAGCGTCTTTATGAGTAAGTCGATTTGTCCACCTTCGATGCTGCTGACTTGCCTAGCGATATCCTTTCTACGCTTGTTTACGACGGCATACACGTTTCGGTATTCGCTGTCCTTGCTTACAAGCTCGTTGAACAGCTCGACATATTCTTTGCGGTCGGCACCTTTCTCTCCAAAAAGGATGCCTAGAATATCGCCCTGTGCTGCAGCATCCCAGACCAGACTGCGGCGATCCTCAAGGTAAAAGACAACATAACGTAGAAGGAACACGAAATCATCGAACGACGTAAGCCCCGTCGCCGCGACTACATGTTCGCGAAATGTTGCTTCTAGCTCTGCTGGCCGTGCTGCGGGAAGCGATTGTTGATCGACCGAGAGTTCAAGGATGTCTAGGTTGGCAAGCGAGCGCGTCACCTCGAAGTATTGAGCTCCCAAATGGAACCACACGGTAACTCGTGCATCGACGGCGTCGTCAGGCACTCTGCGGCGAAACCAGAGCCGATCTGAGGGCACCAGGCGGCGTTTCTTGTCTCCCAGTTGATCGTCTCCCGGGATGTCTGACGCACCGGTCAACGAGCGGAGAAGGATATTGAGCAGAGTAGTCTTGCCTAGGCCGTTGATGCCGACAATGACGTTTACGCCTGGTCTGAAGGTGTGGTCCAGGCCGGGTGAATCTGGGGTGCCAACATACAACGCGTAATTGCTTACGCGCACGCGCTCCAGAACTGGAAGATTGATCATTCGAGCTCCTGCAACAGTTGACGCCTAGACGACGTGGCGCTTATGGGCGAGTGCTCGAAGTCGGATGACTGCGTCCAAGCGTGAGCGCAAATGCGCCGAGCCTGGACATGCTTTCTGGATGCTGACATTTTTCCCCGGGGCGGTGTGGCGATTGTTATCCGCTTCGATTCGACGATACTTTACTGCAAAAACTGGAAGTCTTGGTCCAGCGCCGCCTCAGCCGCCTTGGGTTTTACCATCGATGCGCGTTGGTTATGCGTGATGGATTTGGGCACGGTCGTGGCATCCTCGATACGACTAATGTTGGGCGCTACCTTCGAAGAGCTGGAGGTCGGTGATCTGTTGCGTACCCATCGCGCGTTGCTTTTGATTATCGACGTAGCGTCGAGGTCAGCTCCGCGAAGCAAAATCAGTGACATCAATTCGCTGTGAGTTTGGTTGATGGCGCATTCGCGAGACGCTCCCTATTCCGGAGGGTCGCTAAGGGGTTGTGCTGCCGTGCTTCTTGCAAATGATCGGGGGCTAGGTGGGCGTAACGCATCGTCATTTGTAGGCTTGAATGCCCGAGGATGCGTTGCAACGTTAAGATGTTCCCGCCGTTCATCATAAAATGGCTCGCGAATGTATGACGTAGAACATGCGTAAGCTGCCCTTCAGGCAAGTCAATTTGCGCATCTTCAATTGCCATTCGGAAGGCTCCGGCGGAATTTTCGAAAAAGCGATCGCCGATAGCTTTCGGCTTTGAGGCGTGGAACGCTAATATTTCGTCGGCTAACGTACCGTCAAGGGGCACTGAGCGATTTCTATCAGTCTTTGTTTGCGTGTAGTGCACTGCGTTTCCCCGCAGTTGTTGCAAGCGAAGACTTTCGGCTTCGCTCCAGCGAGCTCCAGTTGCCAAGCACAGCTTAGTAATCAGGAGGGCATCTTTTCTTTTCCTCCGACCGAGGGCGTCCAGCAATACCTCGATCTGTTCCAATGTTAGAAAGGATAACTCTCGCTCTGCGATCCGAAATTGACGGAGGCGTGCTAGCGGATTTGCTCCGGGCCAATGACCGAGACGCGCGAGCTCGTTGAAGACGGCTCTCAAATAGGCGTGCTCGCGATTGACCGTGTTGGCAGTTACACCCTCCGCGATCCTCGATGCCCTATAAGACGCGAAGTCTTCAGCACTGAATGCTGTCGCCAGCGGGTTGCCTAGCGCTACGCAAATGCGTTTGAGCGTCGGGTACGTGCGCGTGTGCCGCAATTGCATTCCGTGATGAAGATTCCATAGTTCGATGAGTTCCGACAGACGCCGCGAGTCTTTCGGTGCGGGGACCCACTCGGGTGCTTGAACAACCTTCGCCGTGAGCCATGCTTCGTATGCTTTCGCTTCGGCTTGCGTCTTGAGCGTTTTGCGGTAGTGGGGGTGACCCGTTTCCGTGGACGGTTAGACAGTTGAATCTTCTCTCGGTTGATGTCCTCCAGGTTGGGCGTTTGCGCGAGTTGTCCACGGTCGGTCGGCGGGTCGCCTATCACGACCGCGATGCCGGCCGGCGGTGGGCAACTCGCCCGCAGCGGGCATTTTTTGTTGATACATCGTTTCGTAGCGGATTGGTGTGTGGTAGCCGATCGCGCTGTGTCGGCGGCCGAGGTTGTACCAGCCCTCGATGAAGGCGAACAACTCACGTCGAGCTTGCTCGTGCGATTGGAAATGCGAGCGGGCCAGCAGTTCGCATTCGAGCGTGGCAAAGAAGCTCTCGCACATGGCGTTGTCGAAGCAATCGCCCACTGTGCCCATCGAGGGGCGTACCCCCGCTTCGCGACAGCGCCGGCCGAAGGCAAGCGACGTGTATTGGCACCCTTGATCCGAGTGATGAATGACGCCCTCGGGGCGACGCTGCACGAGGGCCATGTCGAGCGCACGCAGCATCAGCTCCGTGTACAGATGATTGGACATCGCCCAGCCGACAATGCGGCGACTGAAGACATCGAGCACGACGGCGAGATAGAGGAAGCCTTCGGCTGTCGGCACGTAGGTGGCATCGGCTACCCACAGTCGGTTGGGGGCGTCGGCCACGAAGTGCCGTTGCACGAGATCGGGTGCGGGCCGTGCGCCGGGCTGCCGCCGCGTCGTGTTGATCCAGCGCCGCCGGCTCACGCCGCACAGACCCGCTATACGCATCAGACTGGCAATACGTTTGCGCCCGACATGCATGCCATGCTCGACAAGCTCCGCATGGATGCGAGGCATGCCGTACGTGCCGCGCGAGCTTGCATGAATGGCTCGAATACGCCCGAGCAGATCGGTGTCGCTGCACGCCCGTTTCGATGGGCTGCGCGAGATCCACGCGTAATAGCCGCTGGCCGAAATCTGCAGCAGCCGCGCCATCGTCGCAATAGGCAAGCTGGCCTGGTTCGCTTTCATGAATTCGAACCCTTTTCGGGCACCGTTCCGGTCTCCCGTGCAAACCAGGCCGCGGCTTTTGAGAGGATCTCTCGTTCAAGCCGCAGTTGGCGATTCTCGCGACGAAGTCGCGTAAGCTCTTCGCGCTCCGCTGTCGTCAAGCCATCATGCCGCTTGCCGCTGTCGCGATCGGCTTGCGCGACCCAGTTGTAGATCGTTTGCGCCGTCGGCTCGAACTCACGCGCAAGCTCTTCTGGCGAGCGCCCGGCTTTGACTAACTCGACCATTTGCGCCCGAAATTCCGGCGCGTAGGGGTTGTGGTGCTTTCCCATGGCAGGCACCTCCTGTTCCAAAGGATAGGTGTCCACGAAACCGGGTCAACTCCATAGCGCTTTCCTCCGCGGCCCCCAGGCTGGATGTCGACGAGCCAGCCGGCCTTAGTCTTCTTGATGGTCATCTTGTCGAGCGAATAGTGAGCCGAAGACCTTGCTAAGCAACGCCTTCGGGTTTTGGAGCAACCGCTTGTCGAGTTTGACGGACGCCAGGACGTTATCAAACCAACCGAAGCTGTCCTTCCTCAACTGGTCCTCTGCGTCTCGTCGAGCCTTTCGGATGGATAGGTATTCGGGATCAAGGGCCAGCGGATAGAAATCATGCTGGCCTGACTCGCCAAACGCGCGCATTGCCTTTTCGTACGATACGTTTGCCGCTGGCGATATCACTTTCTCCATCGCCAGAAGAGCGGCGTCTTGGATTTGTCTCCGACGTACTGCCCTTTCCTCGTCATCGGTTGGTTCGCCGTTGCACGCTGCGATCAGATAGCGAAATTCACGGGTCGCCCACGGCTGTTCGACTCCGCGCATGACCGGATACCCACTTGCAGCCGTCGCAGGTGCTATGTGATTTCGTTCGGGATCGGTAATGCCCGTGACGAGCCAAAAGGCATACTGCGGCCACTTCTGACCTACGGCCTCGATCATCTCGACGGTTGGCCGTTGCCTTCCGTACCAGACGGACCGCCAGCTATCCAGCGGAATCTGAGAAACATCGACCAGTTCGTTGAAGCGACCCCGGCTGTCGGTCTCCGCTTCAATGATCGCCTTCAGGCGAGCGGAAAAAGGATGCATCGACATAGCGGTTGACAAACCTCCTGTTGGCGAACTATAAATCACAACATTGACAATATATCAACATATGGTGTTTTGATCAATGGATGGAATTATGCCCCGAGATAACCAAGCCGCCGCCGTGCCGCCCGTCGATCGTTTAGCCCCGCCAGTCCCGGTAATGTCGAGGGAGGCGTTTGCCAGCGCCATTGGCTTGCCGATCGGCGTCATCATTGGCTTTTGCAACAAGGGCTATCTCCCGACCGTCAACATCGGGAAGTACAGTCTCATCAATGTCGCGCTCCTCCAGCAGCGATGCCTTGATCAGGGGTTCGCCCTGTGACTGTGTCCGCATTGGCTACAGACAACCCGTTTCCCCATCATGCGGGCGGAGTTGTTCGCGTGAGGCATCGGACCCGCTGGGGATCAGTGCCGGAAGCGCTTCTAGAAGACGAGCGCTTAGCGCTCGACAGCCGAGCTGTCGCCGCATGGCTCGCCGTGAAGCCTGCTGGATGGCAGGTTAGCGTGCAAGCGCTTCGAATCCGGTTGCAGGTCCGTAAGGATCGTTGGCAGCGGATGGCGGGCGAACTGGAAGCTGCCGGTTATCTGATCCGCGAAAAGCGGCAGGGGGCAGGAGGAAAGTGGGTATGGAATATAGAGTTCAATCCGGAACCTCTCGATGCGCCTACGGTGAACTCCGTAGCCGGATTTTCCGGCTCCGGCGTTGCCGCCTCCGGCGGACCCGTGTACGGATCAGCCGGCGCCGGTGGAAGCGGCCATAAAGGTTTACCAAGCCAAGACATACCAAAGTCAGTTAACACCACCACTACAACCACCACGTCGGACGACGTTGTGGGTGGTTGTGAGAGAAGGCTACGAAAGCCCGAAAACATCGAACCCTGCGGCGACTGCGACTTGATCTTTCCTCCGCAGCTATCGACGAGCGAACGAACTGCCATCGTAGGTCTTCTCGGGCCTCTTGCGAGCACGGAGGCGTGTCGAGCGCAGGAGTTGCTTGACGAATTGGCGGATGCGATCGAGACCAGGGCGATTCGGACCACGCCGCTCAGATGGTTTCGCGCAGTTCTGAAAAAGCTTCGTGACGGAAATTTCGTTCCGCTCGGAGCAGTGCGCATCAAAGCTCGGCGCGAAGCAAGCGAGCAACAGCGTATCGCCGGGTTGCGGAGGCCGACAGACGGTCCTCGCAGCGATCCACAGGTTGCTCGCCCTGCGCTCGACGCCATCAAACAGATCACCCAGCGGAAGCGAGGAAACGGCCATGCGTAGAGCCATCTTGGCGGCAATTGTGATCGTAGCCATCTGCGCGTTTCTCGGTCTTCGCTGGATACGGCCTATCGTGAGGTGGCCTCTGCTACTGCTGTCCGGCGCATCGCTGTTCGTACTTAGAGACGGTTTCATAAAGACTGGTCGGCCCGCCGAAGGGTATTCCAGCAGATCAGGCAGCAACCGAGTTTGAGGAAC
>NZ_LOWC01000117.1:0-2653 GCF_001522845.1 Burkholderia sp. BDU5
GCGAATTTCACGAAGGCAGTGAACGCTGCGTCGAAGCAGCGCGTCATCCTTACGGATACCGGCTCGGCAAACGCATATGCGGCTGCGAACGCCGTGCCGTTGACGGCCTTGCCAACCGTGAGTGGCGTCGTGCAAACGATCAGCGTGAAGACGTCCAATACCGGGGCGTCGACGTATTCTCCCGACGGCTTGGCGTCACGACCGATCTTTGGCCTTGGCGGTGCCGCATTGCAAGGCAGCGAGATGCTCGCCAACGGTATTGCGACCCTCGTGTCGTACGTGGGGCCGCTGCTCAACGGTGGGGCCCTGTGCTGGGTATTGTTCGAGTGCATCGGTGGTGCGCAGCAAGTCGCGCCGGCGACGCAGAGCCAGCACGCGCTTCAGGCGGGGCAGGCGCTGGGCCTATTCCTCGGCGTTCAGGTCTTCACGTCGAGCGGCACTTATACGCCCGGCAGTTACACAATCGGCGGCCGAAACGTAGTCGCTTCTCGTGCGCGATTCAAAATCTTGGGAGGCGGAGGAGGAGGTGGTGGGTGCGGAGCGACGAATTCCTCACAGGCCGCGGCAGCGAACGGAGGAAATGGTGGCGCGTACATGGAAGTATTGGTGACGAATGGCCTCACGAGCTTGCAGGTGACGATCGGCGCCGGTGGCACGGGAGCAGTTCCAGGGTTCAACTTCGGGACGTCCGGAGGCAATACGTCGGTAGGCACCTGGGTCGCATCGGGCGGGAATGGAGGTGGGGCCGGTGGCGCAGGCGCACCGCCATACGTGAACAATACGCAGGCCAATAATGGAGGAGGAGTAATCGGAGGACAGGTAATCGTCAATCGATCGTGTTCGCTTGGCGGCGCTGGATTGGCAATGTCTACAATTTATGCCATGGGGGGGGGCGGCGGCGATTCCCCACTCTGTCCGTCATTTAAAGGCGGCGCGACTCCAACTCCAGGCCAGTATGGCGGTGGAGGTGGTGGCGGATCGGCCGGAGCGAGCTCGGTAGCTGTGGGCGGGGCCACTGGGAGCGGTGGAATTGTGATCGTGGAGGAGTACGCATGACACCAGCAATTTACGCACTGGTTCAAGACGGAAAAGTGATAAACATCATCGTCTGGGATGGCGACACCGCCAAGTGGCAGCCTCCGGATGGAGTGCTGGCGTGCCTTCTGCCGTTAGACTCAACTGCGGGGATTGACTGGACGACGGACGATAATGAAACATACTATCCGCCGTCCATTGGGTGAGATCAGCTGAGAATATTCCTCAGCGAATGGAGAAGCCCTTTTTTAGGCGTTTGCTTCTCTGCATTTTCCGGCAGTCGAAATTCGCTCACCGGGAAGGACTCCTGGTGAGCGAAGTTCACTTCCGTATGTTTGACACGATGAGCGCCGTCGATTTCTTCGTACCACCAGGGGGCATCAATGGGGGCTTCGGCATTCGGATTAAAGAACTTGTCCTGGTGATACACCGGTACACCGACAGGTGTGGTGTGCATGACAAGGCTGAACCGGCTCTTGGCCAAATTGGCGATGGGGCCGCCACCGTGAGGCAACTGCGGGTGCCAGATGACAGTGTCGCCTGCTTCGACGCAAAGGGATTCGATTTGCAGGCCGGCATCTTCACAACGCCGCACGACTTCGCTCTGGTAGTCAACCCAGAGGTCATTTGATGTCGGCGGAATTTCTTCAAGCGTTTTGAATCTTCCCAATGCGATCTTTTCGCGATCGAGCTCCGGTATTTTGTGGCCGCCGCGATAAACCTGGAGTGCACCGTTTTCAAGATTGGCGTCTTCAAGGGCCACCCAAACGCCGAAATAAAAGTACTCAGGCTTAGTAGAAAAGACTGGGGTGTCTCGATGGGGTGTTTGTGCCGAGCCGCGCTCGTAGAAGAGCGACGTATAAAGAGTTGGAGTCGCACCGAAAAGCGCTTGCTGGACGCGATAGGCAGTGTGATTTTTTGAAAACAATTCAAAGAGTTCTGGCATCGCCGCATGCAAATTCACAATGCGCGGATAGTGTCCATCTGAATCAAGGAATTTCTTGAATTTTTCAGGGTTCAATCGTGCGAACTCTTTGAACTGATTTACCAGAAACGTACAACGCTCCTTTGGGATCGAGCTACGAATTACCGTGAAACCGTGCTCGATGATGCTCTGGGCATGATGTCTTACATCTGCATCCAAGCCGGCAAGCTTAGCCTCAACTTGCGAGTCATCCATGAACCAAGGGCGCGATTTGGACTTTACCGAATTTTCGATTTGCATAGGTCTGTTGTGAGATTGCTTCGGGTGCTGATATGGCCTGCGCCGATGTTATCACCATTGTCTGGACACGAATATTTTCACTGCCGCCTTCGAGCGGCTTTTCATTACGGAGGCTCGATGAAGAGCGAGGTCGTTGCGAGCGCAGCGAAAGCCGCGCCGGCGGTGGGCAGTAACTTCTGGTTGTGGCTCACGAGCCACGACATCAACTGGTACGTCGCGCTGGCGACGCTCGGCTATATCGGGCTGCAGGCGTACTACCTGATCAAGAACAAAGGGAAGAGGGAGTTGCTCGATGGCTAACGTGCCGAAGAAGACACTGGTGGGGGTTGTGGGGGCTGCTACGGCAGCCCTTCTTGTTTCCATCGTCCCGAAGTTCGAAGGGAGGAAGCTGAC
>NZ_LOWC01000118.1:0-3334 GCF_001522845.1 Burkholderia sp. BDU5
TCCGGCGCATACTCCGATGAACCTCGCTGACTGGACGTATGCAGAAACCACGGCGTTCGGAGAACGGCGGCGATCGCCTTCGCCGCGAAGTAGTCGCGGAGCGTCATGCCTGCGCTCGCGCGGGCCGTTGCCTCGATGTAGATCCGGTCGCGCTCAGCCGAATCCGTGACGCCTTCAACCGCTGCCGCGCCGACGCGGTGCACGAGCTGATGGTCGTTGATCGGAAATGCCGGCCCGCCGTCGTTGATCGTTTCCATGTGGTCTCTCGAAGTTGTTGTTCGATGAAATTCCGGTCTCGTCAGTGCGCGGATCACCCGGACTTGAACGGCTCTTCCTCCGGGAATTTCGACCTGTTGCTCGCCGTAGCGGGAACGGTTGCTCAAACAGCGGCCCACGAGCGGACGCGACGGATGGCTGCGCGGACCTGCATGCGTCGCTGCTTTGCGTTGCCCGTCAGGTGCAGATCGTCGCAACCGAGCACGTATTCGCGCGTGTTGCAGCACGGGCATGGCTCGTCGCCACCGTTGTGGAGCGGGCCGCCAGGCTCGTCGCAGCTGTCCAAGTCCCACAGGTAGCCGTCGATGCAGCAACCGTCTTCGTAATGGGCGCCGAAGTGCGCCCCTTGGTATCCGCAGCTCATCGCGTCCCCCAGCATGTGGTGTGATTGCCCGCCGCAGATCAGATGGGAGTGCAATGGCTGATCGCCACGCATCCGCTCTTGCCGTTGAGCCAAACGACTGCGGTATGACCGCTCAGCACTTCGGCTTCGGTGCGGGTCGTGAAGGTCTTCGGCGGGTCGCCGCGTACCTCGGAATACTCGACAGTGGCGCCCACCTGCACGCGGGCATTCCAATCGTCGACTGCCTTCTGCGGATTCGGTCTGCGATTCATTCCCGTCTCTCCTGGCTGATGTACTGGTGTGATTGCCCGCCGTAGCGGGCGCGGTTGTTCAGGCGGCGAAGACTTCGGCGATCCAGTCGTGCCGGCCGTCCGCGCGCAACGCGTACCGCCAGCGAGCAACGCCGCCGACCTTCTTCGCTGCGCGCTCTGCCGCGCCACGCGCCGAGGCTTCGGACCAGAACCATTCGCTGAATAGCTTCTCCATCGTCGTTCTCCTGTAGCGGGCGGGGTTGGTCAGCAGCCGCACCGCGCGTCAGCGACGCCGGGGGCGATGAGGTTCAGCGCGAGGCGGCGCAGCTCGGGCGAGGCCGGGAAGTCGCGGCGTAGCTCGATCAGATCACGTGCAGTCGTGGACATGTCAGACCTCGCGGACGATGCGCAGCGGGATGGCGCGATGGTCGCTGCAATGGCTGAAGCCTCCGTTGCCTGGTCCGAAACACTGGCCGCATTGCGAGCAGTACGTTCGCGGGAAGCGCAGGCCAGCGGCGGCGAGATCGGCGTCGGCGATGCGCTGCTTAATTTCCGCGGCGAGTGCGTCCTTGCAGATGTTCCAGACCTCGTACACATCCTCGATTCGGCCACGGCGCAGCGCGGCGTCGAGCACGGCGATCTGCTCGGTCGAAAACGGCAGCACGTCGAACGTGACGCCTTCGGCGATCGCTTCGTTGCGCTCGTCGCGCGCCAGCGCGGCATCGTCGGCCGCGGCCTGCAGCTGGTCGGCGCGTCGGTCGACGCGAGCCGGCAGCGTGCGGATGTTGCTTCGGTTGATGCCGGGCAAGTGCATGGCACCCTCCCTATAAAGTAGGTGTGCTAACAGAATTGATGTCTTGAACAGCGAAATTGCATCTGCGATGCAGCCCTCACCGGCGACGCCTCGATGGTTCGAACCGCCGCCGGTCAAGACTGCGTCACGCTCGCGCGCCCGGCTACTCCCGGCCATGCCGGCTCCGGGCCGCGCGAGGTTTTGTGCCGATTACCACGCCATCGGGCACGTGTTGCTGGCTGTCTTGCATCAGGTTTGCTCGGCGCGCCGCGGCTTTCCGCAGCGTCCGTCCTGACTCACGACGCAGATCGCGCCGGCCGGTTGCTCCGCTTGCGCGGTCCCGGCTTACCTTCGGTTGTTAAAGAACGATCCGCCTGGGCGGTGGCGCAGCGATCAGTGCTGCGTCGGATTGAAATATAGGCATGCCGATATGAACTGTCAATAGGTTTGCCGATATTTATCGGCGATTGGTAGCGCGCCTCAAAACTTTCTGAACGGCACTTGTCGCGGACACCGGCGCGGCAGTTGGCGAGGCGGCTCAACTGAGAAGCCACCCGTCTGATTAAGTGCCTGCTGACACCAGTTGAAAGCGCCCCGATTTCAGGTCTACACTACTGTACATACATACAGTATTTGTGGCGAAGAAGAGCGAGGGCTGGAATGGATCGAGAGACGCGGGCGAGCGAGTTGCGGTGTAAGCCGGGCGACCTAGCGCGGATTAGAAGGGCCTGGAATGAACTGCTGAAGGGGAGGCTCGTACTCGTGCGGCGCGCGTATAGCGAGACCGAATGGTTGGTGCGGGTCCTTGACGGGCCGGCTTTCGGGGTAAGCGAGGATCGCCGACGCTACGTCGTGACCCAGACCTTGATCGCGGAGGATTGGGCGCTGGAACCGCTGAGTGGGGAGCAGCAGCCGAAAAGCGAGGATGCCGCTATGGATTCAAGCGCCCGATGGGCTCGTTTTCATCCGGAAGCATCCGGAGCATCAAATTGAAGGTCTGCGCCGGCTCGCCAGTCTTGTCGGCCTTGAGGATAGCGTCAATCAAAGCCCGAGCAGCGTCGCTTGCCGCTTTGATGGCTGCCTCGTAGCCCATCTGGGAATCAGCGCTCGACACCGGCTCGCCTTTGCCTTCGGCGAGCCAAAGAGCATTGATGCCGAGGACATCCGCAATTAGGGGTGTCTTGGCCGAACCGTCATATTCGTCGTTTTCGAGCTC
The DNA here is from genome assembly GCF_001522845.1 of Burkholderia sp. BDU5. Classification (NCBI taxonomy): domain Bacteria; kingdom Pseudomonadati; phylum Pseudomonadota; class Betaproteobacteria; order Burkholderiales; family Burkholderiaceae; genus Burkholderia; species Burkholderia sp. BDU5. The sequence continues at coordinate 2,880 of NZ_LOWC01000118.1, forward strand.
TGAGATCGTCGCTTGCTTGAGGCCGACCTTGTCCGCCAGCTGCTTCTGCGTCAGCCGAGCCGTCTTTCGCGCGTCGCGAAGTCGCTTTCCGTAGGTGCTGATTGTCATATAGGAATTCTTATATGAAACGGCATCGGTTTGCCTATTGACAGAAAAATCGGCAAACCTATAATTTGGGCATGGACCTTCAATTCATTGCTCTCGAACTCAAGCGCCTTGGCATGAGCCAAGTCGAAATCGCGCGCGCGGTGGATTGCTCGCAGCCGACGATTTCCGAAATTCAGAGTGGTCGGCTGGGGAAGCGTCGGCCGTCCTACCGATTGGCGACGTCGCTCTTGAAGCTATACGAGGAAAAATTGGGCCACCCGAAGGAGGGAACGTGAAGCCAGTCTCCGATATCACCGATCCGCCGCCGCAGCCGACGCGTTCACCGCGCATCACCGATCGCCAGGCCG
>NZ_LOWC01000119.1:0-1706 GCF_001522845.1 Burkholderia sp. BDU5
CAGACCCACGGCTCGCGATCGGCGCTCGTCTCGGCGACGTGGCCGTTCATTTCCGCGATCAGGTCATGCGGAAAGCCGCTCGACATAGCGCGCGAGGTCGTGCGGCTCGTGCCGGCCGGCGGCGTCGTGTGCGACCTGTTTGCGGGTTCGGGTACGTTTCTCGCCGCGGCGCGCGAGGCAGGCTTGCACTGGATAGGATGCGAGACGAACGCGACGTATCACGTGATCGCGTCGGCCCGGCTCGACGCTACGACGGATGACTCAGGGGTTCAGGCAGCGCAGCAGTTAAATGAAACGATTCGGCGGACTATTGAATGATGTGATTCAATCTCAATCTAAATGGCGGCGGCAAAATATTAATTCCCATCTCCTATAATAACGTCGGCGCCTTAGGGTCGTTAATGCGCTGGACGGGCTCATTACTATCGGGATAATTAAAAATGTAAATTTTCAGCTACGGGGCGAGCTCTATTTAATCAGTTTCGATGCGGAATTTAATTAATTATTTCGCTAAAAATAATGTATCACGATAAAAGAGAAGGAGCATGATGATGAAGCCACTCGTGACGAGGACGCCGCGGCGTATCCAACTAGACCATCCATCGCTGGCGAAGTTAGACGTTTCCACATCGCCACCGCCAGCCAACTCGATTACTTCTCGACTCTGGGAAGCATGCTATAGCTTGGCACAAGATGCCCTTAACTCGCCTTACATTCAAGGCATTGCTAACGGTACCTTGCCTCCCTGCAATTACGGGCAATACACAGTGCAAGACGCAGCATACTGCGTTCGGGCAGAGCAAGATTATCGTCTGGTTGAGGCGCGCGCGAAAGAACATCATGAAGACATGCTGGCAGCTTTTGCGCAGGCTCGCTATGAAGGTTATCTGTCTTACACCAGTTCCATCATGAAGTCGTGGCACATCAAAGACATCCTAGCGATTAATCCAAACGATGCAGTAAAAGCTTATGTTGCCCATGAACACTATGTAGCCGAATTCATGGAGCCGATCTATGGCGTCGTCGCAATGATCCCCTGTGATCATCTCTGGTCATGGCTTGCGGAGACGCTTTCGCCGGATAACGTCCCGAACAACCTTTACGACTTTTGGATAAGCGATAACCAAGGTTGGAGTGGCACCTATCGCCTAGAAAATTTTGTCAACAGTTGGTTTGCAGCGCATCCTAAGCAATATGAATGGGAGTCGGCCTTGAAAGCCTACAGGGGGAGCATGCTTGGCGAGGTTGGCGACTTTCGCGTAGCCCTGGAATGATTGTCCAGTTCCATTACATACAGCCGAGGGCCGCATACGATGCCGATCGAATGTGGCCTCTTGCGCGATCGCATCGACGCGGTCCAACGCCGCGGTGAACGGTTCAGCGGTTCAGGTGGCGTAGTAGCCGATCGCGCACGAGCTCGCGATCGGCGTCGGCGAAGCCGAGCACGACGCGGACCGGATACTGCGCGAGCGGGCCGCCCGGCTCGACGGGCGCTTTCTTGCCCTCCTGGTGGACACGTGCGATGCGCGACAGCCGTTCGTCGAAGCCGATCGCCAGGCCCGCGTCGTCAACGTCGATTCGCAGATAGCGCGCCGCGCGCAGCTTCCGAAACATCGCTTCGCGCTTGATGCGGCCGGCCTTCTCGCGCAGGCGCTTGCCGCCGCGCTTTACCTTCCGCGGCGCGTACGCCGAGCCGTCCGGATTCC
>NZ_LOWC01000120.1:0-817 GCF_001522845.1 Burkholderia sp. BDU5
CGCCTGCATTGATGCTGGAACCCCGCTGAATCGTCTGGTCTTCGGACGACTGCATCGAACTATGGCTCGAACCGACGCTGACCTGCACACCGATGCTCGGGGCCTGCGGTCCCTTCGCGCCGTTCAGCAGCGCTGCGCCGCCCATGCCGCCAAACGCCACGTCGCCGGCCGCCGCGATGCTATGCAGCGCGGATGCGCGGCCGTTGCTGTCCTTCGCCGATTCGCGCGCGGCCTGCGTCTCGCTGATCGCGTTGTTGATCGCATCGCCCACCGAGCCCGACAGGCCAACCGTCAGCCCGCTCTTGCTCGTCTGCTGCTGTTGCGCTTGATGCGTGGTGTCGGTGGCCGAATCGATCACGATGTTCGCGGCCGTCCCGGTCACATCCTTGCCCGCGACCAGATCACTGCCTTGTACGTGCAGCGTATTGCCCGCGTTGACGGTCAGATTGCCGTCGACCGAGCCGACCGTGCTGGCGTTGTTGGTGACGATCGAGGATTGATTCTGCTGCGCGAGCTTGCTGTTGCCGACCGAGAAAGATAGGCCGCCGCCCGACATCAGGCCCGAGTGTTGCTCCTGGTACGTGGTCGACGATTGGCTGGTGTCCTGCGACGTCGTTATGTTCACGTCGTGCGCCGCGTTCAGCGCCACATCGTGCGTGCCGACGACCGTACTACCCTGAACATTGATGTCCTTACCGCTGCCGATCGACACACCGTCCGCCGAAATCAGGCTGCCGTTCGCGATCGTCGAGGTTGCATCCTGCGAGCTGGCGATCTTCGTGCCACTCACGACGCCGCTGCGGCTGTGCGTCTCGCG